>NZ_ACJM01000001.1:300000-428681 GCF_000174415.1 Dethiobacter alkaliphilus AHT 1 | reverse complement strand
TTAACAATCACCACTTCTCTTTATGTTACCTCCTCCCTTGTAGTAGGTTAGGCTATAGAAAACAAATAATGGATAGCAGTAAAGTGCCAATAAGTAAAGGGAATTAACCTATAGCTAATTCCCTTTACTAAAGCTTTAAAATTCTATTATAAACTGTCCGGAAATTTACAGAACAAGCCCCCCGTCAACGTTTACTACAGTCCCATTTAGAAAATCAGCTTCAGACGAAGCTAAGAACAAGTAAACCTTAGCAACATCTAAAGGCTGCCCTAATCGTTTCAAGGGTGTTTTTTCCTTTATCATCTCCAGTAATTTTTCCGGGATCTTCTTAGTCATTTCAGTTTGAATATACCCTGGAGCCACAGCATTTACAGTAATCCCTTTTGGCCCAAGCTCCTTGGCCCAGGACTTTGTCATACCTATTACCCCGGCTTTGGTAGCTGCATAATTAGTCTGGCCAACGTTTCCATAAACGCCCACAACAGAAGAAGTATTTATTATCCTGCCGCTGCCCTGTTCAATCATTTTGGCAGCAACTTCACGGCTACAGTTAAAAACCCCTTTTAAGTTTATATCTATAACTCTGTCGAACTGTTCATCAGTCATTTTTAAAAGCATACTATCCTGCGTAATTCCGGCATTATTAACCAATACATCTACTCTGCCATATTTCTCTATTGTAAAATCCACCATTTCTTTTACCTGCTTACCGTCAACTACATTAACCTTGAAAAAACTTACCTCAAAGCCTGCATCTTTTAATTCAGCCACTGTCTTTTGGCCGTTTTCTTCACTAAAATCAGCCACAACAACCTTTGCACCTTCTTTACAGTAAAGAACTGCTCCCTCTTTTCCTATACCGGAACCGCCACCAGTTATGATTGCTACTTTGTCTTTTAGTCTCAAACGATATCACCTCTAATATTGTATTTTTTACACCTGCAGCATTCTTTGCAGTAGTAATTGGTCTTCTCCAATTTATCGTATTCACCCTAATATCGCAACAAGACATTGCATGATTAACCAAAGGATGCCGGGGCAAGCAGGAAAAGAAGAAATACCGGCCTGGGAAGTTCCAGACCGGCACCATCTTTCCCATAAACCCATCTATCTCATTTCTTTAGCCATTTTCAACATCCTGTTGTTATCCGGCGTCCCATTTCCCTTCTTTTCTCAGCCTTTCAATCACGGGAAGCGCCATCTCTTTTAGCTGCATTTTGTCTACCTTGGTTACCCGGGTGAGGGGAAAATCTTTTTCCCGGGGCCAGATTTCTACGTGCTGAGGACGCTTGTAAGAAGCAATTCCCTTCTTACAGTATTCCTGAATCTCTTCCGGGGTAAGGTCTATCCCTTCCTTGGGCTTGACGAAGGCAAAAATTCCGTCATCGAAGATATTATGGGGCATGCCCACTACCTCTACCTGCTCCACCCCCGGATGGGAGGCGATATATTCCTGCACCTCGTCGGGGAATACCTGGTAGCCCTTTTGCTTAATTACAAACTTTCTCCTGCCGGCCAGGTAAAGGGCGCGGTAAGTGCCCATCTCCTTGAAATAACCTACGTCACCGGTATAGAGCACCCCGTCTTGGCTTATATTTTTGGCTGTCTCCTCCGGCTGCCGGTAGTAACCCAAAAACACAATAGGGCCTTTTACACATATCTCCCCCACTGCGCCGTCCGGCAAGGTATCCCCGGCATATCCGTCCTCTCTCATGGTTTTTCTGATGGTAACAGTAGCCAGCTCTTCGATGGAAGCCCCCACCTGTCCCGCCATCTCCTCCACAGATATCTCCTTGGGGGTGAAGGTATACATTCCAGCCGTCTCACTCATACCCATGCCTGTGCCGAAATAAGGAGCCATCTCTGACAACTTCTTTAGAAAGGCGCTGTCCACCCCTGCCCCTCCGTATATGGCAAACTGCAGGCTGCTCAGGTCAAACTCCCCATAATCGGGCAAGACCCACTGCATCCTAAACTGGGTAGGTATCTGACCCAGGACGGTCAGGCGGTGCTTCTCCACCGCCTCCAGGCTCATCCGAGGGTCAAAGATCCGCAACAGTACCGCCGTTCCTCCCATAAAGAGGGTGGTCATAAGCTGCTCGGTTACGCCTCCCACATGGCTGGGGGGTAGGTTAACCAGCATGCTCATATCTTCTCCTTCCAGGCCTATACCGAGCCCCAGTACACGGTTCTGAATAATTACGTTTTCGTGACAGAGAACGGCGGGCTTGGGCTCACCGGTGGTTCCGGTGGTAAAGATAATCAGGGCCGGGGTTCGGGTATCTACCTGATTGTAGACCTCCTGCAGCATACTCGCAGGTACGGCGGGAGGCTCCTGCAGGCTGGCCGCCGAGACCGCTCCCCCGACCAGCTCCTCGGCGGAAGGATCGGAGCTAAACTGTACCAAAAGCTCTACCGACGGGCAATTATCCCTTACCGCCTCCCCCACCTCTCGAAAATCCCTCAGCGGAGTTTTTCCGAGAAAGAAGAAAGCCTTCGGCTCAATCTTACCCAGATCCCTCACCACTTCCTGAGGCTGTAAACGGAGATCCAGGGGAGCAATTATGGCGCCTACTTTAAAGCAGGCATACATCAGAAAAACATGTTCCGCCAGCATAGGAAGCATGGTGGCTACCCGGTCGCCAAAGCCGATCCCTTTTTCCAAGAGCTTAAGGGCCAAAAAATCTACGGTGCGATCCATCTCTTGGTAGCTATAGCTTCTGCCGTTTTCATGTTGAATAATTGCAGCTCTTTGGGGGATTTCACGGGCCCACTTCTCGATATATGAATTCATTAGCGGGAGTTTCCATTCCTGCTGATTCATAACATCTCTCCTTCCTCTTCAATTAGATAAATTAACACGTCCACTGCAGAAGCCTTATTACTATCCCGCTCTTCGGTTAGTAGATGGCCAGGGCCAACAGGATGGCCGGTACAGTAGCCACAACCGGTGCCGCTACTGCGGTCCAAAATACGTGCTTGTAACCTTCCTTGTGGGTTAACGCCGTGGCTACCAGCAGGGTTACCACCGCACCGTTGTGGGGAAGGGCATCAAGGCCACCGCTGGCTATGGCGGATATACGGTGAATTACTTCGGGAGCCACTCCCATCTCCAGGAAGGAGGGAGCCAAATGTTCCAAGGCAATGGCCAACCCGCCGGAAGCCGAACCGGTAACCCCTGCTAAAACGTTAGTAGATACCGTCAGGGAAACCAGAGGACCGCCGGGCATTCCCAGCAGAGCAGCGGAGATTACCTCGTAGCCCACCGTGGCCGCCACGATAGCTCCAAAGCCAACTACGGCGCAGGTGTTGAGAAGTGGCATGATGGAGTTGGCCGCACCCTGGTTCAGCGTGGTGACCTGGCTGGGAATGCGGGTGACAAAAAGAAGTGCCGCCAGGACTATCCCTATTACCAGGGCCAGAATAATGTTATCCAGAACATTCAGTACCACCAGAAGTACAACCGGGGGTACCAGGCTCAGCAGCAAGTTGGGAGCCGGCTGATCTTCTCCCCCGGTGCCGGCGCCGGCAATACTTTTGGCTACGGTGGCTTCTTCATATCCCAACCCCTGCTCCTGGACATGGTCCAGGGATTTTTTGATGTAGAATAAGCCTATGGCCAGGGTAACGACGGCAGCCACCATACCTACCAGAGGGGCAGCGGTGGCGGGGGTGCCCAGAACCTGCATGGGGATAACGTTCTGTATGGCGGGAGTCCCGGGCAGCATGGTCATGGTAAAGGTGGCCGCCCCCAGGGCAATGGGGCCCAGCACCATGCTCCAGTGGATGTTTAGCTCCTTAAACAGGGACCTGGCCAGGGGAAGTACCGTAAATACCACCACAAAGAGTACCACCCCGCCGTAAGTTAAAACGGCGCAGATAAGCACGATGGCCAAAAGAGCACGAAAAGGCTTATCCCGACCGGTAATGTTCAGCAAGCCGTACGCAATGGAGCGAGCGGCCCCGCTGTCCTCCATAAATTTGCCAAACACTGCTCCCAATAAAAAGATCAGGAAGAAGCGTTGAACAAAGCCGGCCAGCCCTGCCATGTACACTTCGCCCAACCCTACCATTAAATCCATGCCGCTGGTTATTGCCACCAACACGGAGCAGACAAGGGCCGCTATCAAAATGCTAACACCGCGCATGGCCAGGAAAACTAATAGTGCAAGAGAAACTATGATGCCAATTACACTGATAATCTCCATTTCCAACTCTCTTCACCTCTTTTATAAGTTTTGGCTCGAAGCAACTCCAAACTATTTACCCTCTTCGCTCTCATCCCCCTCTCCCCATAATAACTTTGAGACCAAGGTTACCATCATTAAACAGGACTGTCTTTTCATCCAAACCCAAAACTCTTCTTTGACTATTTTGAAATGCAATACTTGTGCCACTATTCAGATAGCAACACTCTCAGAAAACCGGGATCCTTTGTTCCCTTTATGGGGCTGAAGTGTCGTAGTGGTGTCGATATGGAATTAATAGTTGAAATGGTGTAAACAAAAAAACAGGCTGTCACACAGCAGCCCGTTTTTGAATCCGGTGTAGATATAATCGACACTGTTGAATAATTCTACACCGGGGAACGACAAGTGAGCCCTATCGGCACATAATTATCCGTTATTTCTTTTTAGTTTATTATAAATAGTAGAACGATGTATGCCCAGAATTTCTGCCGCACGGCTTTTATTGCCGTTACAGGACTCCAGCACCCGGTGGATAATCTTCGCTTCCAGATTCCTCAAGGTGTTGGAAGAGCGTGAAGTTTGTCGGCCGGAGCTGGACAAAACCCGCGGCAAAAACCAGTTTATATCCGCAAGTCCAATAACATCTCTCTGGATCACATTCATAGTCCTCTCCAGGACATTGTAAAGCTCCCTGACGTTTCCGGGCCAGTGGTAGCTTTGAAAAACCTCTTCAACCTCCGGGGTGATACCCTTTACTTTTACACCCAGGCGGTGGTTTAGTTCCCTGATAAAGTGAACTACCAGGCAGGGTATATCTTCCATGCGCTCCCGTAAGGGCGGAATGTGCAGCTCAATAACGTTTAGGCGGTAGTAGAGATCCTCGCGAAACTGTCTATGCCGCACCAGCTCAGCCAGGTTTTTATTGGTTGCCGCCACTATACGCACGTCCACCTGCAGAGGCTCTGTCCCACCTATCCTCTCAATTTCACCATCCTGGAGCACCCTTAGTAATTTAGCCTGGAGCCGCGCCGGCATCTCTCCTATTTCATCCAGGAAGAGGGTGCCTCGGTTAGCCAGCTCAAACTTACCGGGCTTTCCGCCTTTCCTTGCGCCGGTAAAGGCTCCTTCTTCGTAGCCAAAAAGCTCTGACTCCAGCAGTTCATCAGGTATGGCAGCACAGTTAACTTTAATCAAATGACCGAAGCGCCGCTTGCTGGACAGATGCAGGGCATGGGCAAAAAGCTCTTTTCCTGTCCCGGTCTCACCGGTCAGAAGCAGGGTTGAATCATTTTTAGCAATGCACGCCAGCTGCTCTTTTACCCTGTTAATAGCCGGAGAGATGCCTAAAATATTCTCCAGGGAAAAGCGTGCTCCCCGCAGCTTTTCCACTTCCGAGCGGTAATAGTTCAACTCGGCATCCAGATACCTCAACCGACCTAAAAAATCCCGCACTTCATCCATACCCCGGAATACGCTAAAGGCCACCACACCGATTACTTCCTCTCCCCTTTTTATGGGGACACGACTGATAATGGCAGTTTCACCTTTAACTTCCCAAACCTGAGCTATCTCGGGTTCTCCGCTTTTTAGCACTTCGGACATACGGGAATGAGGAATAACCTCAGTAACCGGTTTCCCAATTGCTTCCTTGCGATCAACCCCCAGTATCTCCGCATAACCGCGTGTCAGTAAAACTATGCGGCTATTTCGGTCCACCACCAGGGCTCCTTTGAACTCATCAAAAGCTTTTTCCAGCAATTCATAGATTTCAATATCCATATCAGCCAGCAAAGGCACAACTCCTCTCCACATTGTTTGGGTGTGGGGCTGGTCATTTCACACTACCCCTTCATCATTTCTTTTCAGAGAACTTCCCGTCAATTAAAGTTTATCACCGCAGCGATGTAAAAAGACCTGACCAACGTAAGGTTTGGGAATGGAACTGCTGAGCTTTACTAATGATGCACGATTGTGTATACTGTACGTAACACGATAAAAGGAGTGCTTGTAATGAAATTTGTTTCTGTGCGCGACTTACGCCAGAAGTCCGCAGAAATATGGGGGCTGCTCCGTGAAGAAGGAGATGTGGTCATCACCTCAAACGGCAAGCCCATAGCGCTACTCTCAGATATAGGTGAAGCAAATGTAGAGGAGTATCTGCAAAACAGCCGTCGTCTTCGTGCCACAATGGCTGTTAACTCTATGCAAGAACGATCCCGGCAACAAGGTCTAAACGAGCTCAGCGATGAGGAAATTGAGGCAGAAATTAAGGACACGCGGCAGAAAAGATGAAGGTAGTACTGGATACTAATGTACTCGTTTCAGGGCTACTGAAGGCTTTTAGCAGCGCCGGTACAATTGTACGAATGATTTCTGCGGGATCATTAACGGTTGTCTACGATGCCCGCATTATATCTGAATACAGGGACGTACTACACCGTCCGAAGTTTGGTTTTAAGCCCAGCGAAGTTGAAGCCCTGCTTGCCCAGATAAAAGCTGAAGGCATCACAGCCAATGTACAACCGCTTCAGTTTGCTCTCCCTGACAAGGATGATGAACCCTTTCTCGAAGCTTCCCTTGCCGAAAAAGCAATCCTCGTTACCGGCAACAAAAAACACTACACTATTCCTACCAACCTAAACATCCAGATTTTAAGCCCAAGTGAATTTTTAAATCTCTGGCAGAGAGAAAATAATTAGCCAACATAACCCGTTTTTAAAACGTAAGCGTACAATAAGTCGGTGTATGGCAACTCCCCTAATTCTATGAGACAATTCCTTAAATTAGAGTTTTTAGAGTTTTTCGACCAGGTCTGAAAACTCCAAAGGAGGTCTTGACTTGAACACTAGGGAAGTCACTAGAAAGTACCGGCTGAATCAATGGACTCAAATTATCCGGGAATGTCGCAGTAGTGGGCAAACCGTCAAAGCATGGTGTGCTGACAATGGCATCAATCAAAAAACTTACTACTACTGGTTGAAGAAGGTACGTGAGGCAGCCTGCGAAAGCCTCCCATCTCTCGAGGAAAACAGCTCAATTGTACCCGTAAATATTCCGGCAAGTTCAGATGGCCCTGGCCCAGAATCTTCTTCACAAATTATCCTGCGTTTTGGCTCTGTCACCTTGGAGCTCCGCAACAATGCCTCGGAGAAGTTGATAGAAAACACTCTAAGGGCACTTCAGAATGTTCGGTGATATCTCAAAGGCTGAAAAGGTCTACATTGCTTGTGGGTACACCGACATGAGAAAAGCCATTGATGGGTTAGCTGCTATTGTCCAGCAGAACTTTCAGCTAAATCCTTTTCAGAATAGCGTGTTTCTCTTTTGCGGCCGGCGCCGTGACCGACTAAAAGCACTTTACTGGGAAGAAGATGGATTCGTGCTCCTGTACAAGCGATTAGAAAACGGGAAATTCCAATGGCCGATGAGTGCCGAAGATGTTCGCACCATCACCAATCAGGAGTTCAGATGGCTCCTGGAGGGACTGTCCATTGACCAACCCAAGGCTGTTAAAAAGCTAAAAATAGAGTGTGGAATTTAGCTTTAAAAAGCGCCGACAATGCCCATAAATACTGGCTTTTTGGAGGTTTTTATGTTATACTAAATATAGCAAAAACACCAAAGGAAACCATCATTTATGAGCGCATCCGAGCAGTTAAAAAAGCTAGAGAACCGTATATCCGAACTGGAGCAGGAAAACAAAAAGCTCCATGATACAGTCGATCATTTGACACGTAAACTTTTCGGAAAAAGCTCTGAGAAGACATCGTCTCTACCTATGGGGCAGATGTCTCTTTTTGATGAAACAGAAATTACGGCTGATCCAAAGGCTCCAGAGCCTGATCTCAAGGAAGTACAGGGATATCGCAGAAAGAAGTTTCCCGGCCAACGGGCGGAATTACTAAAGGATCTTCCGCGGGACAAACGTCTCTGTACGCTAGTTGAAATGGATCGCTTCTGTGAAGAATGCGACACTACCCTTATATTTGTCGGTGAAGAATTCGTCCGTACCGAAATTGAGTTCATTCCTGCCAAAGTCAGGGTGATCGATTACTACCGTGAAACCTTTGAGTGTCGTACCTGTCGTAAGGATGGGAAACCCTACATGGAGAAATCTCCGATGCCCGATCCAGTAATCCAGCACTCCATGGCATCTCCATCCACAGTCGCCTGGGTCATGCATCAGAAATTCGTCAATGCCCTTCCCCTTTACCGGCAGGAAAAGGAATGGCAGACGTTAGGGGTAAGCTTAAGCCGTGCGACGATGGCCAATTGGATTATGGTTGCCTCCCGTGACTGGCTGTTGCCCTTGGTAGAGCTGATGCGCAAGAAGCTGTTGGATGAACATTACTTGCACGTTGATGAAACCACTGTGCAGGTAATGAATGAAAAGGGACGTAAGAATACAACCGATTCTTACATGTGGGTGTACAGCTCCGGCAAGCATGCCGAACACGCCATCCGGCTCTTCGAGTATCAGCCGGGAAGAAGTGGCAAATACCCGCAGGAGTTCCTCAAAGACTTCAAAGGTTATCTTCACTCCGATGCTTATGTCGGTTACAAGAAGATTCCTGAAGTTACAAGATGCCTCTGTTGGGCGCATGTCCGGAGGAAGTTCGTGGATGCGCTTCCGAAAGACATTCATCGCCCGGAAGCCACCCTTGCAAGCGAAGGCATTGCCTTCTGCAACAAGCTTTTTGAGATTGAAAAGGCTCTCGAAGAGCTTTCGAGTGAAGATCGCAGATTAGAGCGTGTGAGGCAGGAAAAACCTGTTTTGGATGCTTTTTGGGCATGGATTCATTCCAACAAAGACAAGGTTCTCCCAAAGTCCAAATTAAACGAAGCCTTGCACTATGCTCTGAACAATAAGGAAGAGCTCATGAATTATCTTAAAGACGGCAACTGCTCAATTTCCAACAATCTTGCAGAAAACAGTATCCGTCCCTTTACAATTGGACGAAAGAACTGGCTCTTTAGCGGAAGCCCAAAGGGTGCTACAGCTAGCGCAGCCGTTTACAGCATCATTGAAAGTGCCAAGGCCAATGGCCTGAACCCATACAAGTATCTGCATTTCATCTTTAGCCAACTTCCTGGCGTATTATTTAGGCAGCATCCAGAGTTTCTGGAAGACTGTCTCCCTTGGAGCCAGGAGGTTCAAGAAAACTGCAAATAGAAGAAACGAGGGCAAAAACTCAGTTTACACTGGTTTTTGCTTTTTTTCTACCCACTATCTTATTAAGCGCTTACTTTAAAACAATTAAAACAGCCGTAAATTCCATGGAATTTACGGCTGTTTCACTTTTGTTTTCAGCAATCTTTTTATCTTCAACTCACCAACTGACGCCCAGCCAAAAAAATAGCCTGTTAGAATCCTAAATTCTCCCCCACAAGCAATACATGCATCTTTACCCCGTTAGGATTTCCTTCAATAATTGTTGTTACGTTACACATCCGCTCTGCCGATGAACAATCTGTACAGTTGTCCGTCTCAGCGCAAGGCGTCTCTAACTGCAACCTTCTGGCATTCTGTGGACAAGCCACCTTTTTAATACGATCCAAAGTAGCCTCTAAATCATTAACAATCTTATTCTTACCGGCAATAATCACTACCTTTTCAGGCCCAAATATCATAGACGCCACCCGATTACCTCGCCCGTCAACATTCACCAACCGTCCGTCCAGGGTAATAGCATTTGTACTGCTGAGATAAACATCAGCCAGCATCGCCTGCCGAAGTGTTTCCTGCACTTCCTCCTGCTTAACCCGCCAGTGCCAGAATACTCTGCATCCTCTCTCCTTTAACACTGACTCCACATCCAACTCCTGCACAGTCATCGACCCACCGATGCCTACACTGCAGCCTTTTGCAACCAACCCGGACAATTCCCCCAGAGCCTGTTCCTTATCTGCAGCATATGAACAGGAGATACCCCGCTTCTTTAGCGCCTGCAGCACCACTTTAATGTTTTCCTGCATTGTCAACCTCCCGCAGTAAACCGAATATCTAGCTTTAACTAATAGACATATGTACTATGGAACCGCATGCCTTTAAGCCTAACAATATATGCCCCTATTTGCTGGTAAAGTGTTTGCCTTTTCTCCCATACGGTCCTTCCATTTCCGCTGGCCAGTGCTTAGGTTGCGTGGTGGGTCCGGCCTTATACTGGCTACATTTATCTTTAGATAAATACGCATCAAAGCATTCTTTTCTTAAGATGCAATTCAAACAGAGATTTTCAGTGATCTTCTCTTCTTTCTTTTGTTCATTATTTACAGCTACCTTTTCCCGGTGGACATTGGTTCCCTGATAAGCAGCCTGAAACCGTTCCCATTCTGTCCGTAAGCTTTTTCGCCCTATTTTCTCCAGAAGGGAATCCCAGTCCTTCCCGGCTTTAACTCTAAGGCAGTTTTGGTAGTACCTGTACATCTGCTCTATTTCACCTCGTGATGCATATGCAGCCATATTACTGTACAGCCTGGCGGCTGCAGACTTAACCTGCTCTGGCTTCCCTAATCCTCTTAACTCACTAGCTGTAATCTCATTTATATCACTGCAGACATCCCTGATAATTCCTAAAAGTATTTTAGCGGTATCTTGATTTGGCACAGCCTTACTGCTCACTACAGATCGATTTACTCTACCAGACCGTCGCCACTGCTTCATTTCAGCAATAAATTCATCTAGCTTAACAGGTTCCTGCCTATTCATGTAAAACAGGGCATCAATGGCAAAGGGGTCTCCTTTTTGCAAAAGCATGCCTAAAGATAATGGCACAACATCATCACCTAATTGTCGTAGCTTCTTTATAGCCTGGTCGTTATGATACTCCATAACTAGCGGCCAAACTACCGTTAATGGGAAATCTATCGGCGTTATTTCCCCTATAGCTATTTCCCGCAAAAGATACTTGCTCAATTTGGCCGCAATTGTTTCACCAATGCCATAAACCTTTGTAAGCTCTATATAGAAATCAGAAGCATCTACTGAACTTTTTACCTGAACACATCTCTTATGAAGGCTATCCACTATTTCTGCAGCGCTTAGTAAAGACGCAGCATAACTTACCTTAGACACACCATCCAATGTATAATCCCCAATATACTCTCTCGCTAGAAATGCCTGTAAATCAGACTGTGACATTTTACTTACTCGTGTTGGTTCTGCCAAACCCATTGCTTTAAATCTTGCAGGAATCCCCTGCTCACGGTCTTTAATTCCCCAAATATATTCGAAGCCTCCTGCCGCACCTGTAAAAGGGCGTCGGTCATAAGTGGCTGTAACTAACATTAGAAAAAGATTAGCAGGAGACTGAACAAGAGTTGCCCGGGTAAAACCAGCCGAACCAAAACCTTTAACCATTTGAGGCAAATGTTTTTCCTGGTATGTTTCGAAAAGCAGCTGTGACAATTCTTCAGCAATAAGAGCTTGGAGCCTTGAATTTGTCATGCTAACTCTCACCTCTCTCTTGTCATTTCACCAGTTCAATAATAATAGTATTAATTCAATCTCTCGAATTTTCAGGAATTTCTTCAAACCTGTCAATAAACTTACCATCAATCTCAACTTTCTCAGAAAACATCGCTAACGGCCTAACCCAGACTTTACTTGCGTCATAACGATCCTGGTATACTACAACTTTTTCTAATGTCTCAGAGTTCTTCGCTAGCAACAAAACTATATATTCGGTTCCTTTATAATGCTTATATCTACTACCAATCTGGACACTTCGCTCCTGTGTCGCCGTTTTTTCGAAAACAACAAATTGCCCCATCTCCACAGCATCAACCTTCCAACCAGCCTCCAGCCATGCATCTGCTTGAATATGCCCACCGTTTGCCCACCATGTCCTGTGCTTATAAGCAGATTGTGGCAACTCAGATTGAATAATTTTTTCTAACTCATCGTAATGCATCTTAATAACAATAGTATCGTTGTCAATACCTGTTAAATAATCTTTTAATCTATCATATTTTCTACCAGTCATAATCCCACCTCCAGTAAACACCTAATACTTCTCCAACCTTACATTTTGCTCTGATTCTATTCTCTCAAAATGTAATTCCGGCAGAACAATTCTTACTTCCTGATCCTCTTCTTCATTTCGCCAGAATACAATAAAGTTAATTTTGGCATATTGGGGCTCATAACCATTTTTCTGAACCCGCTCGATTCGCTCCGCACACCTTCTGGAAGGTTTGAGCACCCGCATACCCTTATCCGTCAGCCATTCCCCGTCTTTATACTGCAAAATATCACCGCTTAGCAGGGAGCCAACTACATTCTGCCGCCGGATAAAATAACTTAGCCATACATCCCGATAACTTAGCTGCATAGCTAGTTTTTCCGGTAATTCGTACTGAGCGCTATCTTGAAACCTTCTCAAATTCTGCGCCTGGATATGATTGAGGTAACCTCCATTAAGATGGATGGTTAGGTTGCTTTTTGCTCGTGTCATTGCCACATAAAGCTGTCGTTTCTTCTCCTCTGTGTTTAAATTGAAGTTTTCAAGCAAAAGAAAAACATTATCAAATTCTTTTCCTTTCGCCTTATGAATGGTAGAGACAAAAATAGTCTCTCTCGAATTTGCATAAAAATCTTCCAGTTTAGATTCTTTAATAAAGACTTCAAAATCCGTTATATACTTTCTTTTTGGATAGATGGCTTCAAAATCCAAGATTATTCTTTTGCAAATATCCAGAATCTCACTTTTGCCATATCTATTTACCAAAGACCTTTTTGCCCTATTCCAGATATCATCACTCACTATTGATGTTGTAGGATCAATCGATAGTTGCGCCAGAAAGAATCGCAACTCCACAAGATCGTATAAATAAAAGCCCTCATTGGTTTGAATCAACCTTGCCGGTATTCCCCTTTGCAACAACAAGCCTGTCACCTGAAGTGCTTCATCATTGGTTTGAGTCAGCACACAGGTACTTCCCACAAGCTCGGTAGCAGCAAGATCTTCCACAAAGGGAACGAGCAGATTATTTTTAAGGTATTGCAAAATGCGTATATCTCCGTTTTCCTTGCTGTGTCCCATAATTTCATTTTTCTTTAAACGACCTCGTATCAGCGGTGCAAACTGGTTCGTAAAATGAACCAGATTTCTTTTGCTGCGATAGTTCTCCAGTAGCTCATAATGTGCCGCCTGATTTTCCACCATAAATTCTCTCAGATATTTGGAACTTGAGCCACGGAATTCATAGATGTTTTGATCATCGTCTCCCACTGCTATGACTCGCATATCTTCATTCTGCGCCATTAAAGTCTGCACCAGGTTAAATACATCCTGATCCATGTCCTGCGCTTCATCAAGGACAAGGACTGTTTTTGTAATTCTACCTGGCTCGACTTCCCCATTGCGGATTTTTTCAATTGTAGCTTTTACTACGTCGTCAAACTTCTCAGCATTGCCGACTCTGCCCATTAAATCAAAACAATAAGAATGGAAGGTCTTAATCTCAATAAAATTAGCCGCACCACCTATAAGTTGTGTGAGTCGTTTCTTAAACTCAGTAGCTGCAGCGCGAGAGAAAGTAAGCATCAGTAGCTGCTCATGCTTCACATCTTCCATCAAAATCAGAGAAGCTAATTTATGAACCAGCACTCTGGTTTTTCCGCTTCCCGGGCCCGCTAAAACAGCAATATGCTTGTTTTGATTATCCTTAATAATGTTTAACTGTGTCGGTGACAACTCACCAAACAATTGCCTGAATTTGCTGGGACTAATATTTCTTCTAATTTCCTCTCCTCTGCTTCCCTGAAAGTACTTGTTAAGAAAAGAGGTATAATTTAAGCGGAAGTAATCTTCTACAAACTGCAGGGCGTCCCGGTAATTATCAATCATCTTTTTGGCATATTCCCCGACAATATGAATCTGCTGAACTTTGTTTTCATAGAACTGGCCCAGCTTCTGATAATCCTCAATTTTATAGCGTATTTTATTATCTTCCTCCAGCCGTTCAATGGTCATAGGATTATAGACCACCAAGAAGCCGCCTTCAATCTTTATTGACTCAATGCGGGATAGATAGAAAAGAGTATCCTCAATATCTGCAATACCAGCATCAATTTTAAACAGGCTCATGCTCTCTTCATATGCTTTCTTTAATTCATTTACCGAAAAGTCAACCAGTATTTCTTCAGAATGAGGTTCACTTTTCAACTTACTGCCTTGAGAAAAAAGATATTCAATTATAAATTTGGCAAGCTCCTGCCTTTTTTCTAATCGTTCCTGGAACTTTTCTTTTGACTCTAAAACAATTAGTCGGATATGGTTTTTCGAGTACTCCAGGTTCTTATATTTAACCATCTTTTTAATGGTCCAATAATTTAAGATCACACGTATCTTATTGGGCGTTACATCATTGCATCCTAATCTTTCCAACTCTTCGTTTAGTTCTTTCACATTATAGGTAGCCTCTTCTTCTCCCAAAACCGTAACAAGGTTTTTTTCAATACAGCTATAAGATAAAAAAAGCTGCAAAGAACGGTTTGTCCTTTCCCCCTGCTTAATATAGGCCGAAAGATCCTTGGCATCTGCCAGAATTCGTTCTTCCCTTAGCAGGTTTAAGGTGCTAATAACCTTTTCTCTTTCAATCCCAAGCTGGTCTGAGATATAATCCACCCGTGACTCCGCAGCCTCATCTTGGGCCTGACTCCGACTTCTGCTGGAAATAAGCTTTTTTATTATCCGTATAGCATTTTCCTTTTCTTTTTCATCAAAAAGCTTAGAAGCATTGATTTTATCAATAGCCTCCATTGCGTTTCTACAAAGGATACTATCGGCAAAGATCTTTGGCATATTCTGCCCCCGCCGAATATACCCCGACTCTTCCAAAGCCGCAATAGCAGTTCGCACCCTTGTTTCTATTTCACTAATACCTTCATCCCAACCAGCCTTTCTGGCAATTTCCAAAGCCGACTGGGAGGCAGTCTTGCGAAAACGTGTAACCCCCTTGATTGCTTTCCAAACCTGCTGTATTTCCTTAATATTGATTTTAGTCTGATTCAGTAACACAAAGTGTTTATCTAAATCATCGTCGCAATATAAAATATAGCAGTCCGCCGTAATTTGCTCATCCCGTCCGGCTCGTCCCGCTTCCTGAATATAATTTTCTAAAGAATCTGATATTTCAAAGTGAATAACCATGCCCACATCTTTCTTATCAACACCCATGCCAAAAGCAGAAGTGGCCACCATTATAGGCACCTCTCCGGCAATAAAGGCATCTTGGTTCTCGGACTTTTCCTTCTTATCCATCTTACCGTGATAGGGCTTGGCCAGATACCCGTCCTTGGTTAGCCTTTCGGCAAGCTCATAGGCTCTCCTTGTCCTTGAAACGTATACAATGGTGGGGCATTCTTTCTGTTGTATTAAATGCCTCAGCGTATTATATTTTTCTTCCTGGTCCCTTTTCTCAATAACTTTGTATCTTAAATTAGTCCGGCTAGCACTGGAGCTAAATACCTCCAAATTTATAGCCAACTTATTCTTAAAGTAGTCCTGAATATCTTCAATTACCTTTTGCTTAGCAGTAGCGGTAAAACAAGATACAGGAATTCCTTCTGCAAGGTTCTTTTTCTCCTGGATTGTTTTAATAAAGTCGCCAATATACAGATAATCCACACGAAAATCCTGCCCCCAGGCAGAAAAACAGTGAGCCTCATCAATAACAAAGCGAACAATCTTTCTGCCCAGCAAGATATGTTCAATGGTCCTAGACCGTAATGACTCCGGCGATATATATAAGATAGAAGCTGAGCCGTCCGCCACTCTCTCAAAAGATTTCGCCCGTTCGATGGGATCTAATAATCCATTGATGGTCACAGCATCGGTTATACCCGCTTTTTCCAGATTATCAACCTGGTCCTTCATCAAAGACTGCAACGGAGAGATAACAACGGTAAGCCCTTTTACGTTTTCTCCACTCATTAAAGCAGGCACCTGAAAAGTAATGGACTTCCCACCCCCGGTAGGAAAAATAGCCACCAGTGACTTATTATCAATTGCCGCCTTCACCGCGTTTTCCTGCAGCGGTTCCCCTCCAAAAGTACGATATGAATCAAATCCAAAGAACCACTTCAGCCCCCGCCGCGCATCCAATGCTTGTTCACAATATGAGCAACCCCTAAGACAAGGACGATTCCGTAAAAGATCCATAATCCGTTCCACTTCAGGATAGTTCTTTAATATCCAAGGTGGTGTAACAGAAAATCGATCCTTCACATTAATCACTGCCAGAGCAAAAGCCAAAGCAACAGGATACTCTGCAATTAATGTGCTAAGATCCACATCTCCACAGATCTCTGAAGCAAAATGTTTTTTAATAAGTAGTACCGGTTCCTCTACAACCGCCTCATATCCCAGATATGTAAAAAAGGACCGAAACTCTTTTTGATCCTGCAACAACAAATAAAAAATCTGCTTTAACGGTTCTTCTAAACTATTAAAAGCCATCACTTCATCAGCAAACAACTCTTTGACTTTAATTGAATCATTTACAGGATTATTTAGTTCGTCCGTTTGCAGCTTTTCATCTTTTACAAGGGCATGGTAAGGCTTCTTGGGAAACAATAACGCAGATAAATATAGGGTATCTATTACGTTATCAGTCGATATCCCAGAGTTCTCTAAAGCTGACTGTATGTATTTTAAGTCATGCTTAATGATATTATGGCCGCATAAATAGTCGGCACTTTTAAGAAAACTGATAAACCCAGCCATGGATTTGGAATGAAAGACATTTCCGGCATCATTAATGCCGCCAATATCCAAAATGGCGCCAGTACGAGGTTGCACTTCCAGATCAATGTAGGCGATGGATTTCATTTTCATACCCCTTTGCCATACCGGCAATATGCCAGCTAAATGCTGCTCCCCTCATTATCTGGTATTTTTCGCCATTAACATACAGAATCCCTTCAATTTCCCATACTTATCCATTTTCATCCTGTCTCAAACAACAAAAAAAACCAGCATATTCATGCTGGAACAATCGCTCGTGTTAATTTTAATTAAACTCAAATTCTCTAACCAAGATATCGTATAATGCCTTAGCTGAATCATAATCAAATTGCATGGTCTGACTAGTTTTCCCCTTATGTACCCGGTCAACTGAACCATAGGTCTCAATCTGCAGGACTTTCTGTTTAGGATCTCTTGCATACTCCGGGAACACAAAATAGGACGAATTTACAGGGCCATGAATCCTTTGATTCCTTGGCTCCTTTTTCATAAACTCATTAGCTCTAATTAAGGCCATATTCCCTTCCCCCTTAAATTAGTTCTTTACCCGCTCTAAAAATATTCTCTTTTCAAATCCCCCACACTCATCAAATTTCTTATCAACCATAGATTCAAGTTCTTGCCACTCCAGCCCTTGATCTTCTACCAAACTCCTTAACACCTGCAATATATCTGCTAGTTCCTCAGCAGACCTAGTATTCGAATACTCTCTAACCTCCTCCCAGAGCTTCTCCTTTAATAAATAACTGTACTCCTCTTCATCTGCCACCCTATAAACCGGCTCTTTCCCTGAAGCTTCAATTATTGCTGGGATCTTATCTCGTACAAGTTTATTGTAAACTTTCTCATCAGCCTCATCCTCCAAAGGATAAGAAACAATACTCTTCTTAATCTTTCTAATCCCACCCCGGGGATTCTCCACATCCCCAGCATATCTGGGAATTACATGTACATGTAGATGAAAAACTGTCTGCCCCCCGGCCTCACCCACATTAATACCAACATTGTATCCATCAGGCTGGTACTCCGCATCCAGCACCTCTTTAACTTCAAAAATAAGCTCATTTATAGCACTAAGCTCTTCCTGACTGGCCTTAAAATATGTGGCCACATGCCTTTTTGGCACTACCAGTACATGCCCTTTATTTACCGGGAAATTATCGTAAAAAGCCTTAGCCAGCTCATTTTCACAGATTAACCCGGCACCTTCTTTTCTGCAAAAGATACACTCGTCCATTATTCTTCCCTCGCTAATTAGAGTCTGACAACATTTCAATAAACGGTACATCTGCAGGAGCCAATCTGACTTTATTTAAATCTTCTACATTGATCCATACATACCGGTCATGGTCGGTTAATTTAATATCCCCTGCTTTTACACTGCATTTATAGGCTAATAGTTTAATCGGCCCTTCCTGATAGAAATGAACATTCTCTCCCACATAGTCACCTATCTCGATCTCTATATTCATTTCTTCATTCAGCTCTCGAATAAGGCTCTGTTCTGGGCTTTCCCCAGCCTCTACCTTGCCACCGGGAAACTCCCAGAAGCCAGCCATCTTCTTTCCCTGTTTTCTTTTAGCAATAAGGACCTGTCCTTGGTGATTTTCCAATATTGCTGCTACCACATCTATCATCTAATCACGCTTTCTAATCAAAATATTAAAAACCTGACCCCATTTTCTCTCTATTTAAAATTAATATCCCTTTATAAGGATGATTATATTTAAACCAAACCCAGGAGAAGTTAACCATTTTGAGATTATGGTTAACTTCTCGCGTCTGGCTTTCGCCTCACTGTTAAATTACTTTGTTCAATAACAAATTATACGCATCAGTGATTTCCTTTACAGCAGTCATTATCTCAGCCTCTGTAGTAAACCTGCCGATTCCAATTCTAATTGTTGAATTCGCGTATTCCCTTGACAGACCTATTGCTGTTAATACATAAGAAGGTTCTATTGCGCCTGTATTGCATGCCGAACCGATGCTTAGCGCCAGTTGTGGTAAATTTAGCAATAAAGCATCCCCTTCTACACCTGGGAAAGTAATATTACTGTTTCCTGGCAATCTATTATGCTCATTGCCATTAAACTTAATATCTGGAATGTTTTTCTTCAAGCTACGCTCAAATAAATCCCGCAAATCTTTGGTTTCACTTGACTCTAGCACCATCTCTTCTTCACATATTAAGCAAGCCTCTGCCATACCTATAATTCCAGGAACATTATGAGTTCCCGGGCGCAGTCCCAACTCCTGATCACCACCCCAATATAGGGGCTCCAAAGAACGCCTTAAGCCTTTTCTTATAAACAGAGCACCAACTCCTTTGGGTCCGTAAAGCTTGTGCGAACTAATGGATAAAAAATCAACATCGAAATGGGCTACGTCTACAGGAATTTTGCCTACTGCTTGAGCTGCATCACAATGGACCAGAGCTCCTGATTCTTTTGCTATGTTAGATATTTCTACTAATGGTTGTATAGTACCTATCTCATTATTACAGGCCTGTATAGAAACAAGTAAGGTTGTTTCATCAATGATATCTTTAGCACTTTCTAAAATTACGGCCCCAGTATGATCAACGTCCAAATAATCAATGACCAGCCCGTGTTTTTCGAGATACTCGCAAGATTTTAAGACTGATTTGTGTTCGATTGGCGTAGTAACAATTTTATTACGCTTTCCTTGATATGTCCTAGCCAATCCCAATATAGCGAGATTATTACTTTCTGTGGCTCCGCTTGTAAATATAATTTCTTTTTCATTAGCGTTAATAATACTAGCAATTTTTCTACGTGCTTCCTCAATATGAGACTGAACCATGCGTCCTGCATAATGGTAATTATTTGACGGATTAGCATAATCCTCTTCAAAATAAGGAAGCATTACCTTTAGGACTCTCGGATCACATGGAGTTGTCGAGTGATAATCCAAATATATCACTTTACTCATGAAAATCCCACTCTCTCTATCCTGTTAATTTTTGAAGGTATGGGGTGATTCTCTTTAAAAATACTTTCTTATTATTATCGGACAAAGTTTCAAACCTGGCTAGCATTCCATCTAATTCTAACTCATCAATACGATCATCACACGCTCCTACTGCTTGTTGAACCGTTTGTATCTGTGCTTTATTTAAAACCGGTGGGATGTTTAACAGGCGTTGTTTTACTGACATTGCTTCATAAGAATCATAGTTAGCAATCTCCCTAATCTCAGGAACATCTTTCATCCACTCTCGAGCCTTTTGCTCTCTATTAGCTCGCACTGCATTAATTATTCCTTCATAAATTGACTCGTAGTCTAGAGGAGGGGCGTCTTCTGCAAATTCAGTTTCAGTTTCTTTATAACAGTTGCTAATGGCCTTACTTAATCCGTCTTCAGTTAAGTTGGCATCATTTAGAACCTTAAGATGATTTTCAATAAGGTCTAGTTGCTTGATAACTAATGCCAAATCTTCGGTGTCACGTTCATGTCCCTGAAATATTATTAATAATGAGTTGGCTTCTTTGCGCCAGTAAGCTATATCGTGGAGAGAGGATAAATTATCTATATTGTAGAGGTTTGTAGTTCTATCATAATACGAATTTATCTGCTCTTTACATTTGTCTTTAAAGTACTTCAATTTTTTTGCAGCATCATCAAGTTCATCACGTGCTAAATCTGTTCTTTCCCTAGCTTCTGCCAAGCGAAGAGCAAGCTCTTTTACCTGTTCAAGCCACTTGTTTAAGTCGTTTAGAGTTGTAGAGTTTGTAATAACATTATTGAGTACCATCTGCTGAATATCAGAAGCTGTTTGTTTTATTTCGGCAATATGACGCAAGTCACCCTCTACTTTTTCAACGTGGCTAAATAATCGTTCTTTTTCATCGGTTAACCCTAACTTTTCAAGAACAGGTGCAACTTTTGTCAACCTTACATGCTTAAACTTCCCTAAATGCTCCAGACTAAAAATAGTTTGGGTCTTAAGCCATGCTGGAAAGATCTCCTTAATTTTAGCTTTTGCACTGTTTAAATTTTCTTCTACTTCGTCAACTTGCTCTTTCGTCCAGGGATCCTGATTATAATAAAACTTATTTTTTAAATCCATAAGGAGATCTGCGCCCCATGTAAGTAAGCTAATATTTTCTTTATCAATCCCATTTTCAATTTTGTCTAGCGCTTCTTCTAATTTTCTTTCAAATAAATTGAGTTCTTCTTTAACTCCAGCCGTACTTTTCTGTAGCAACTGATATCTATAATAAAGTTGTTGGGGTACAGGTATTCGGTTCTCCAGATCAACTGCTTTAGTGGGGTATTTAACTTTTTTAATATAGACTTTCTCAGCATCCCAATCTTCTAGGAGAAGCTCCCATTCAGAAAGGGCATCCTCTGAAACTTTAATAATGCTAGTGTTATCTAATATTGATATATCTAAATAGTTTTTAGGCATTGCATCTTGCAGCCAATTATCGATGCTTATTACTTCGTCACTTTTATAAAGATTAATCTCACCTTTTCTGCGGCCAATAAAAAGTGCCAAGATCATGCCTGCAGATGCTAAATTACACCCATACGGAGGTGCACATAATTCTTTAATTACACTACCCAAATTCATAGTATCATTTTGTTCAACTGTTCTTTGCAATTTGTTATCTAATTCTTCAAATATTACTTTTATTGTAGGCTGTATCGGCTTTAGTCTAACACTGCCGTTATCAGCTATGGCACCCCATTCTTTATCTAATACACTATAGGCACGATTTCGTTGCTGGGCACCTCTCGCTGAAATCCACTCTCTGTCCAAATTACCGAAGAATAACTCTTTGATAAAAGTTTGACTATCCTTAGCGGCATTTCCCCTAGCGGTATGAAAACCGTCAAATGGAAATGGTATTATTTCAGGATATACTTTTCCGAACAAATATGTAAGCATAACACTGATTCTGGATGATTTAATGCTTTTTTCTGTCGCAAAAACTATGTCACGGTTCCTCTCTAGCTCTGAGAATAAATTATCTATTTCCTGCTTGGTTGATTCTTTTGTATTTAATATAAACGTAGAGAATTTTTGGGCCTCATCATCACTTAATTGCTCCTCAAGTACCCAGTACTGCGCAATTTTTTCTCCTAAAGAACCATTAGCATCATGGAGAAATATTACAGCTAAAGGCGCACCGTGTTCGGAAGTGATTTTATTTTTAGCAAGACTATTGTTGATTGCGCTACGGCTAAGTTCTTTTACCGAATCTAAGTTACTGTCTGGACCAACATAGCAATAGATCAACTGTCCTTTATCTTCATCTACACCTCTGGCATCGGACCAAGAACGTAATGTGTAATCAATTTGGCCGTTTAACAGCTCAACACTTGTATACGTTATCTTATAATTCCATTCTTTAGTAGTGATATTATTTTGGGGTCCAAAATCCGTTAAATATGTCAGGTTTTGTGACCAGTTGCCATATTTTTGGCTAAAAATATTTGCCCTGGTTTTAATATCAATTTCTGCAACCCTAGACGTAAGCTGCTTAATAAAAGCGCTGCGCGGGACAGCATCATCAACAATTTCGTATTGGCGCAGTCTTTCGTTCCAAGCCAAGACAGCGTACTCTTGCTCTAATAAATGCAACACATTTCTAGTTGTAGTTTCGTCAAGGCCGCTGAATGTCCTCAAAACGTTAACATATTCATCGCGGGAATCTATTTTTACTCCAACTTTTGTAGTAAGTAATACACTTTTTAAAACACTTCTTTCTTCTTCACTCAGCTCATGTTGATATTTTTCCACAACACTGTCAAAAGCGTGGGCAGTTGCTCCTTGCTGACCAGCACGTTCTGATGACAAAAACTCATTTATAAGTGATTCATTGCAAAGATCAGCTGGAACAATGGAATTTCCCGGAGCTAGTTCAACATTACTATAGTCGTTAATGATATCGGCTAATAAAGAGAGAGCAGACCTTTGTTGAAGAGACTTTCCAACAGTAGTGAGTTTATAAAAAATCCATGTTGAAATAGGGTGCATTGGCCAACACCCTTTAAGTATTACTCTCTCAAAGCGGTCAGCATCCAACCATAAAGAGTATTTACTAATATCCGGAAACCACCGCCTCATATTTGCCTGAACAGAATTTCTTTGCTTTGCTAATACTGAAGTTTGCTTTGACAATTCCTCTTGATTTTTTTTCTCCAAGAGATTAGAGATAAGGGTTTCTAAGTTGGTAGAAAGTCTAATTTTTCTAACTGAATCGAAGCGGGTGACGTAGCGATTCAAATCGTCTCGAAGTTCAGGAGCCACCCTACTTATATAGGCCTTTAACTCATACTGGATAAAACCTAGCAAAAATACTTTGTCAGCGTTTTCTTGGACACTTTCAAATAGTTTCTGAAGAGCTCCAGATCCAGCAATATGTGGTTTTTGGACTGAAAACTCAAGATAACGTCCAAATTCATCGAAGATGATAACAATACCGGCAAAGGGCTTACCTTCACCGCAGTATGCTTCCTTCGTTACCCTAATAAAATCATGTAAAGACTCCTGCCCTGTAGCTGTAATTGGCTGCGACATCTTCTGCTCAAATATTTCATTTACTCTACAAAACGTCTCATCATCTTGATGTTTCAGCTTTTCGACTACTTCATCCAATGAAACTTCCGGGCCAAATGCTGCCTCAAAGTCAGTTTGAAGGGATTTAAAAAATGATTCTGTGAAGTTTACTGCCGTTTTAAAGCGGGGTCTTAAATTCTCCAGCACTGTAGTATCTAGATTATGGCTATTAATTATTTGTAAGATTTGACGAACAATTTCAGCTGTAAGGTCAAAATCCTGCATGCCATTGACGGTTAAAACCAAATAAGGCTTGCTATCCTTTGAAAATACATCTTTTACACGTCTACCTATAGCAGCATCTGCCATGGAGATATTATCTAAAATTTTCTCTGAAACTTTCGATGAGGGACTGCTTAACAGAGATGCAAGGGTTACGCCTAAATGAGATTTACCTGTGCCATACCCTGCAATAGCTAACGAAAATGGTTCATCGGAGATATTTCCACTGATCCGCTCCAAAAGATCAGCTGTGAATGTTGCTGTATCCACAAGTTTATGGACACCCTCACCAAAATCTTCAGCAGCAGCCCCATGGTATTCTGGACCATGAAAAATAAAGTGTTGAGCAGCTTTTTCAGCTTGTTTTTTATCTTTCTCAAACCAGCCAATTTGAACAGCCCCGTTAAAAAGTAGATCTTTCCTAAATGAAATTATTTCTCCGATTCTCAAGTTAAGCACCCCCACTAAGCTAAATCATGATAAATCTTTGTCCAAACATCACTGGAATCAGCCATTCTTTCAATTATCCACGGTTGCATTTGACGGTCAATTGATACAAAACCCTTTCTTTCAACCATGTTCAGTACATTCTCAGTATCTGACTGATTCCAATGACATATATCAAACCAATTTGTTTTATCATTAAACTCATTTATCGTTACCTGATTATCTCCTGGAAAGAATGTCTCCATTAATAGGAGCATATAAGCAGAATACGGGAGTGCAAAAGCATCAATCATTGGTGCTTTGTTTCTCGTTATTTTCTCATTATCAACAACTAAAACTCCCGCTCCCTGAAAAGCCGCACTATCTGTATACATGCCTAGCATAGGGCCTGTCCTATCCTTGCCTGCTCCCAGCATGCTAACTAAATAGTTTTCTAATTGCGCCTTATTAAAGTTTGTGCCTAAGATACTGCGCCCTATTGCGAAAACAGTGTGCCAGGCCAGAGCCCCAATATCACTTCGGCACATATTCATATGAGCTAACCACTGCGTCATATCCTCACTCAAAAATGGATCTTCTTCGAGCACAATCTCTCCAAAGTTTGTTAATCTTGGTTTTCTAATGCCCGTGGTCTTTTTTTCTATGATGATTAAATTCATTCCGGTTGCGTAGTCCAAGATAGCAGGGACCTTACCGCTTGACTTACCCATCGGAATTCCCGTTTCTCCTGAGATTTCTTGAAAGTTCCCTTCTTTATCCTCAGCAGCATACTCTAAAATTGACGCAATTAACCTTCTCTCCGGCATGAATGTTTTATGAAAATTAATAGGTAGCATAAATATCCTAAAACCTTTCTTCAAGTGCTTTAATTTTTATTTTGAAGCTTTTTCCCACTTCCAGTTTTTTAGTTTGCTCATTGTATGCATAACCAAGAGAATAGCATTCCCCACGCTTAAGTGAAGTAAGGCGTTCTACCCATTCCTCACTTTTTAATCCAGTTGCATCAGAGAGAATTTGTGCAAATGAACGCACCTCTGTGTCCGCTGGCTTGAAGAATAGTTTGTGGCCCGCCTGGAATAATCGATCCCTCTCATCTTTTCCTAAATTGCTAAGGGTTTGTGTGGCTAAGATCAGTGATATGCCAAACTTCCTGCCCTCGGTCAAAAACTGACCAATAGGGCTTTCTAAGCGATGGTCAAGATTTTGAATCTCATCGAGAACGATTACCTTTGGATCATTTTTGTTTCCTTTTGCACGATAATACCAATACAAGTCAATCAAGGAAAATTCGGTTATTAATCGTGATGTATCTTTAGCAAAGCCAGCAAGCTGAATAATATGGCAATTCGCCACCGCATCATTGTAAAGTTTTTCCCAACTTTCAGGGTCTTCTTCACCAAAGGGAGTCATATCAACAAATGGTTGGATTTTACTGATCACACTTGCAGCTGATTTAGCAGTAGGGCCTCCTGCGGCTTGAATTGCTTCAAGCTCATTAATTAGCTGAGCTAAAGTAAAGCTGCTACCTTCTTTGGTTATACCCGTACGAATGGCATTATAGAGCGCTGATTTTTGCTGATCACCCAGTTGGTATACTTCAACGAAAACGCTAGTTACCCTTTGGGCAGTATTTGTGGGGTTTTCTGTCAGCTCCATATCATCAATAAAATCTGATTGCTGTCTAAATGGATTTAATGCCAAAGCTTCGTTACGAATGATGTGCTGTCGTGGCTTTAACTTTTCTACTACTACAGGCTCCAGCTGCTTATTCGTAAAACCATTGGTATAGTCGACAATAATACTGTTCTGTGAAAACTTACTTAGCTCACACAGTAATGCCTGTATGGTGTAAGTTTTCCCTGTACCTGAGGCACCAAAAACGAGAATATGCCGGTTTGGCAAATCAGGATGGCCAAATTCCCAATATATTTCTCTACCGGAAGCATATGTTCCTAACAAAATTCTGTCTGGCAATTTCTTTTCGTGTACCTTGTCTTTAACTTCAATAATTTCTTTTTCTACTTCCACTTTTTCCTCTTGTAGTTGTTGGGTTACGATGGCAGATTCTCCTTTCTGCTCCCCATCACCCTTTTCTTCCTCGGTTACATCGCCTTCTTCTATTTCTATCTTTTTATCTAACCTAGTATGGAGGTCATGTTGATATTGTAAAGCAGAATCATTAAAAATAGTTGCTACAGCTTCTTCTAGGCTAACAGCTTTAATAAAATGTTTCCCAGCTGATACCACTGAAATACATAATTCCTGTCCTCCTAAGTTGAACTGCCATTCTTGGTTATGCTCTAAAATATTGTTGTCAATATCATTCCAAAATGCCACTGCTGCTGCTTGCCACTTTATATTGTAGAAACCCTCACTAAGACGCTCTAGTGCCAAAATTGCCTTTTGGTAATTTGACTTATCTGTCTCACCTTTATTAGCAATAAGACGATGTAGTTGCATCCACCAATAGCGCTGATCCGGCTTAACATTAACATCTTCTTCAATACCTAAAGGGGTTTTGCCTCTAGGGCGGAAATTTGATACTAACTGCCTAAGGCCACTCTCAATCTGCTCTCTTGCCTTTTCGAGAAAGCCTTCATTGTACATAGCTAACTTACATTCAATTATCTGCGCTTCTATATCAAAATAGCCATCAACGATTCTTGCTTTAACTCTCAAGAGATCAGGACGCTTCTCAAAATCGTTAAACCAATGGGAAAATGCATCCAAAGATATAATCTCATCACAAAAAACACTTTCATCTCTATCAACTAATTTCCTAACAATAGAATTGGCAACTAATTCACGTATAAACCGGTCTGGTCCCGTGGCCTTAACTATAGAAAGACCTGCAATTTGGAAGGCCTGCTCCACTAAGCGGTCTGCGACCTTTTCACTGTCCTCATGACTCAAATCTTCGTATAATGACGCAATTAGTTCACTTATTTTTTGTTTAATATCTACCAAAGAAAACTTCTCTGTAGAAACAGTAAAATTGTTTTCACCATGAGGCCCCACACCTGTACCTAAACCTATGATCTCTCGCTTTGTAGCGTCTTTATACAACAACTGTTCGTCTATAGCGGGGTCAATACAAACAACCCACGTACTTTGTTTATGAGCCTCATCTACAACCTTAATCCACGGTATGTAATCGCTTTTACTAATAACTGCATGACTCTTTTCTGATGTACCACTCTTTAAATATGCCATAACCTCAGCATGGAACAGACCCAAACGGAACCTTGGATTACTTAAGACCCTCTCTCGTTGTTGATCTTTTCCCCCTCCGGTAATCTTACAGCAGGTTTTTTCAAGGACAGGGAATTTTCGATAATCTTGTAAACCGCCTACTTCCTCTTCTAAGGGGACAAACTTGCTTTCGTCGGATTTTATGAAATCAGCGAAAACCATTATGTCAAATTCTGTATCCCTTAGCAACTTTTCAAACTGTGAGTAGCTTTCCTCTGAAGAAACGACTTTGTAATGAATAGAAATGTTGCAATTACTGTAATAATTCTTATTGCTTGACAATTCTGCTGCTTGCCATCTATCCTTCCAAGCGTTTATCCAACGCATAACAGCGGAATCATCCCGGCTATCTGAAAAAACAGTCAGAGCTATCGTATACTCCTTATCCTTTTCATCAGATAAGATCTGCTTAAGAAAAGAATCGATTCCGGCAATAACTGCCTGTATATCCTTGCCACAATAAGCGCCCAAACTTAACCCGTCTCTTGCGAAAGGATATAATTCGCAATAATTTGCTAGGGTCTGCCTTACAAGACGGGAGGTACGGGTTTCTTCAAACAATTCTGCATCAGTTACGTCTTCTTCATCTTCCTCATATTCAAGTAACAGCCGAGAATCTAGAAATGTGCTATCTCCGTGCAATTCGCCTATTAGATGAAGATATCCATAGCTTTTAGCATTTGTATTTAATATCTGATTTTTTTCCAACACCCCATAAATTGGCCGATTTAATGTAGCTAAATCCATCACTCGAGACCAACTTTTTTCTGTTAACATTTTACTTTTGGGTTGCGTCAATGCATCTTGCACATAAATCCGGAAACTGTCACACAAAAAAATGTGCTGATGACGAATCATTTCTAGCAATGCTGGATGTAGAGGAGTTACTACAGCACCCATTATATTATCTCTCCAGCCCCAATCAGTAAGTTTCATTTCTTCATCTGACACAATAAGAAACGCTTTAAAGAGAATAGGGGCTAATTCACTAGTAGACCGCGAATCTAAAAATGTAGTATAGGCATTAGTAAAATGTCTGCGAAGATTATCGTACTGTGAATTAAGCGCACTGAAAAAGCCCGACTCTACTGAGTCAAGTAAAAACTTTTGATATGAATAAGATAGATCTAGAAGCAGCTTCTTAACTTGGTCTTTTTTATCTATACCCGGAAGATTAAGAAGGTCGAAAAAGATAAAGTTTTTTTGTAACGCTGTATTCATAATTCGATTGGCTTCTTCTTCTTCACTGGCAGAAAAAATTTCAGACATATAGGGTAACCCAAATGCCGGCAGCGCATTACCCTTATAAACCTTAACCACATTTTCTATTAAGCTTGCTACAATACGGCACTGGTGATTAGGCGGTAAAGCCCATGTAAACTCTCTTTTTATCGACTTCGCTTGATCAGCGTGAACAATAACCTGAAACTTTAACCAAGGCTCTGCTGTATGTGATTTTTTATACGTTAAATCATCATTATTTTGAGGACTAAGGTTTGAAGCAAAATCAATCGCTACTTTTTCATCGTTTAGATCCAGTTCAATATTTATATGTTCTTTGAGGAATTCATCAATCCCACCAATAATTTGTGTTAGAAAGTATTTAGCTTTCTCATTTTCCGATAACTCATCGTCATCTCCGCCGCCTTCAAAATCATGACGAAAAGAGATACTACTAACAGTAATGCCTTTTAGATCTTCCCCAATAAACATGGAACTGGACTTCAGCTCGTCTTTGAAATCACCTAAAGTTAACCAGATCCCCCGCAGAAAAACATCAAGAGGCAGCCCTTTTAATTTTTTTGGGTTCTTTTTTGTTGAGCTTGTTGAGCCATTCTTCTTAAATTCAATTATTTTCTCAAGTAAAAAAACAAAGTCAACAGTATAAAGCTTTTTCTTTGATTCCTCTGAGCGTTTTTCTATATATTCCTTTAGAGTATCGACTACTTCCTCAATATTGTGAAACTCTCCCAAATGATCCTCGTCCGGCTGTTCTATTTCCCCATTGCCTAGCTCTTCTTTAAACTTATTAACCTTGCTGATAATTTTTTCTCTTGCATTAGATTCTAAAAACATGCTGTAACTAAAAAAGTTAAGCGAATTCTCTAAATAATGGGCAAATGTTTTTTTCTTTGCATATCGCGTAGAAAGGCCAATAAGCCGAGGCAATTTAAATGAGGAAAGATTGCTTAAAACCAATTTGTAAACGTCATTGCCATCCATAGCGACAGAAATGTCTTGCTGCTCCAAATAAGAACTTATTCTAATCAGATCTGCCAGACCATTAACGTGAAGCGTTATTAAAATATCTTCTATTTTATTTATGTCTTCTTCGCTATCATCCACATCAATTTGATTTTCTAAGCATTTTTTAAGCCAGCTCTTAAAAGATTTCTTCAGACATATATTCCACACCGCATGTTGATCGAGGTGAAAAAAGTCTCTTAAGCTTTCCCGATCGTTAATATACTCATAGCCAGCCATAACTACAACCAAATTGTCGTAGCCTTCTTGTTTTTGTGTATTACGGTATTCAGTTAAATTATCATCCTCATTATACCAGCCCTTATTCTTTACCAACTCAAAATTAGCTCTATCCGCAGAAGAACTGTTCTGCCATTTTTGACCCAACTTATAAGCTATCCCGTACTTGAATTGGATCTTCCTACCAGGGATATTTTCAAAATGCTCTTCAAGCTCACTTCCCACACCGAGCAATATTTCGGAAGTATAAGAAGGCAGTACAAAAACTACTTTGCCTGTTTTAGCTGTACATTCACCCTTTATAAAGTCAACAAGTGTTTCTATTAAATACTTCATAGTCATTACTCCTCGCCAAAGGGATTATTTACAATTGAACATGCATCAGACAGCTCTGTTAAAAATCCTCCTGCTCGTAACATTTCCGTTAGCCATGACGAACTAGTTTCCAAACCAGGAAGCCCTGTCCACAACATAGCATCATAAAGCTGCTCACCTTCAACCGCAATCCCAAAATGATTATAAATCCTTCTTAAAAATTCATCATAGGTACATTTGCTTCCTGGAGGCAAGACAGTAAGCACTAGATAACGAATAACTTTATCCGTCAGAATAAAACGTGCACCCCTGCCTGTATATGGCACTATAATTCCCATCTTTTTTCCAAGAGAAACAAAAAGCTTATGCCCGTATTTGGAATCAGCTTCCTTATAGTATTTATCTGCTCCCTTAGGCCCTTCTTTTGCATTCTCCACTAATGCTTCATACCTCAGGGCTTTTTGAATTAGACCCTGAACAGCAACCAGGCTCCGTTGTGAAGCTATCCGCTGTCCTCTCTCCGAAACTTGTGGATGTGAAAAAATCCAAGAATAACCAAGAGACCCACCGGAACCTAACTCTGAAACCTCCCCTGCATACCTAACACTCTGTGCACACAAACTCCTTAGCACTTGCAAAACACACCCTGTCATCAACATCTCCAACCTGTCAACAGGATCTAAGGTTGCATGGAGAATTCTATCCAACTCAATAGCAAACAAATACCCTTCCTGCCAACTTTCTTGAGGGCACCATTCGCATACTTGTAATCCTGCTCTCTCATTTGATAAACTATGAGTTTCAGGATCTAGCATCTCTATAAAATCAATCAGTTTATCAAAAGGGGTTAGATAGCTACTGTGCATATTTTCAAATCCATTTTGTAGGGATCTGTATAATTCATTTATAGGCTTGTTATCCTCAAGCGCAACACAAGAACTAGTTCTATATTCATTTAAAACTAAATCATCTTGAATAAAGGCATTACATAGCTGAAGATATAACAACTCTCCTCCCCTGGCCATAAAATTTCTCTTTGACCAAACGTAATAGTTGTTAAATCTGAGTATACTATCAATCCATGTTAGATCTTCATTTTTGGCTTTCGATGAACTCCAGATTGTTTCCCGTGTTAAAAGTGACTTGCTCAAAGGGAAAAAGTTTTTTGCACACCAGTCCCTAGAAAACCCTGTCCCAAGGAAACTCCTTAATAATACTTCTAGTTGGCCTACGATTTCATCAATAGTATCATCGTCTGATCTAATTTTTTCCTTGAGTCGTTTCGCTAACCTACTAAACTGCTCTTCGTGACTTTTATGTCTGGAATCAATACGTGAATTTCCGAGAAAGCTAAAAAGCTTTAAGTTTAATTTTACTGGCATATTGTAACTTAATTGAAAGTCATTTAGATATTTCAAATCTTCAAACTTAGCAAATGGAGTATTGAATGAAACATTGCCAACATTTTTTTCACTATAAATTAGTCCTAAGAATTCATTTAAAAACTCAGGTATTGTCTGGCCGTTATAAAATCTATTACCAAAAAGCCTTATTGCCGGGTTAGATTCATTTGATTCGTTATTCTTGGGAAATTTTAAGGGCAATCTGTCACTCATTGTATTACCTCCAGTTCACCGTCCTCAATGCTTATACTTATCATCCTAAAATCTCTATCATTACCAATGTTTAAAAGGCTAAGATTATTCGCATCTATGTTTTTATCTGCTATGTTTAGCAAATTGACCTTAAATTTATTAAGCCTGTCTGAATAGTACGATGACAGTTCTTCAGCAATCTCACCCTGATATCTTCTTGCTACATAATCAAGGAACGGCAGATCTAAATCTAAATTAACATTATTGTCTTTATAACTTAAAGTTAGAATATTATTTTTTTCTTCAGCAACCTGATATTTAGTTTTCACTCTTAATGTGAAATCAGATAGTCTAAAATCAGCTAATACAATCTGTGTTCCTGCTGCAAAACCTGCTCTATTTAAAGTAACATATAAATTGTCTGTTTTTTTCTCCCATTTCCCTTGTGGTAATCTAACATTGGTGATGAATTCCTGAAAGACCTGAAGTATTCTCATGCGGTATTTTTTTTCTTCCAATGAAGCTATTTTGGTATTTTTACCAGTATATTCTACATACTTTTCTAACATTGGAGATCGCAGAAATACTGACAGAAAATGACGTCCTTTCTTTTCTGTCATAGAACCATAAAAGTATAATAATCGTCTTACCTGTCGTCGCGAGCTATTCGTTTCCACATTATCAAACAGATATGACAATCTTTCAAGGAATTGTTCAGTAAGTTTCTCCTTTATGAGTGCATCCTTGTTTTGATTAATCCAAATTTTTCTTTCATATAAAGGATCTAAGAAAGAGCCAAAACCTACTGATTGCACGTGTCTAACGGGCAGCAACTGCTGAGCAATCGGAGAAGCATCTTGACCATCATCACCGAAAAATAGGTTGGAGAATAAAAATTTAGAGGTAGACTGCTTCAATTCAATTTTAGACATTGAAGCTATTTCCGTGCAAGTAAGACCTCCAGTTATTGAATAAGCTAAATGCCCAACCATTTGTCTCATTGTTAATCGAACATAATACTCATATAGTCGCCTATAGATTAATGCTATACGCTCAGTAACTATTTCTTCTTTTGCTTGTAATAACGATACATTAAAATGCATCGGGCAATCAGTATTTAAAGAGCATTGGGCGCACTTTTTCCAATTTTCGTTGGCTATCATACGCTTAAATACTTCACAAGCTGTATTAATACTATTTATACTCCCTATGTTGATAACTTCAAACTGGCCATCCAACAATCTTGATGGTTCACTACTTGAGAGAGCTTTTAATACAGTTTCTTGTTGAACCTTAACCCCTTTTTTTCCCAGTTGAGAAAAAGTATCTAGTAGAGTGCCTGAATTTGATATAAACAAATACCTATTTTCAGTGTCATTTATAGACTGATACACTATATCTAATCTTCTTTGTGTGTTCAGTTCACTCATATCTTTAACAATAATTAAATTCACTTCATTAAGCTCTTCAATATCTGCAAGTGGTTGTTTATCGCTTTGTATTTTATCCCTGATTTGTGAGGCGATAGTGGTTTTTCCGTCACCTGCATTACCGGTCAAAATAACATTACGTTTTTCAGAAAGAAGGACATTATGAATATACTCCGTTAAAGAGCTACGCACTGCTATTTTGGAAAAATACTTGCTTAGAGCTTGCGACTCAGCTGTAGCATTTTCGTTTCCTGCAGAAACATTAGACAAAGAATTTAGGTAAAAAACAAAGTCATTTTCGTAATCACCTTTAACTGTTAAGCTATCTTCATCAAGAGCATCTACCTGTTCTTCTATATGAGGCTCAGATTCATCTGCTTTTTCTTTGTCAAATTCATGGTCTTTGACTTTATCACTCGGTTTAAAAGCTGACTCCATTTCTTCAATGTTCTTGAAACGGGTATTAGCCTCAGATGCTACTGCTTTTAAAAACCAACTTTTTAAGTGCTCGGAAAGCTTAAAGGGTGCTTCTTTTGGAAAAGCAGGTATTGCTCCAATAACAGGATTATCATATGGCTTCTCACCAAAAACCCACTCCCATAATGTTACTCCCAACGAATAGAGATCTCCATCTTGAGAAAACTTCATATCTACTCCAAGAATACTATCCGGCGGTATATAATCACTCGTTCCCTGGAAGGAGTCAATCCTAGGCTCCCCTGCAATGCCAAAATCGATTAAAACTGGCTTGCCGTCTGGCAAAATAACTATATTATCTGGCTTGATATCATTATGCAGGTATGGTTTGGGAGTTTCCTCATCTACCTTGTAATTGTGGAATGCTTTTATTGCATCCATTATTCCATAAGCAACTTTCAAAAATTCATCCTGGCTTGGGTTAACTCCATTGTTAATATAATCCCGCAAAGTTTTGCCTTCAAGATAATCAAGGACGAGAAAATAACGGTCATTTTTTTTGTAACCTAATCTTTCACACCGGACGGTATATGCTGATTCAATAGCTTTAGTTATCCCATATTCCCTATATATTTTTTCTCTAGCAACTTCTTTGTTAAAAACTTTCAGAGCAACAATTTTTTCTTCATCTTCACCAATGTTTGGGTTAAATTGAAGGGTTTTTGCTTTATATATCTGCGCCTCTCCCCCTTCCCCTATTTTCTCAATGATCTCATAAAGATCATATTGCTCATATGGTTTTAATTCTAAATTCCCCGAGCTTATTGATAAACCTTGACTGTCTTTTTCAAAACCGAAAGCAGAAAAAATTACATTTGCATCCTTTAATCTTTTACTACGATCAGCAATGAGGAGTTGCTTAATAACAGATTTAACATTCTCTGGAGCATCTGAATTAGCGAGGATACGCGAAGCTTCCTCGCTTAAAATACCTCCCTGCGAATTAAATGCTCTGATGCTTGAAAAGGGTTTACGACCTGTATATAGTTCATAAGCAATAATGCCTAAATTGAAATAATCAGTGCTCTCATCTATATCCTGCCCTGACAAAATTTCTGGGGCAATATACCCGTCATCTTTTAATCGGCTAGCATCTGCGATTACCGTTACGCGGTTATCCTCAATCTGATAGGCTAAATCAAAGTTTATTAGTTTAGGGATATCATTGAACATCAAAACATTTTCAGGGCGGAGATTCCGATGTATTACTCCTGATTCATGTGCTGTATTCAGCGCCCTGGTAATAGAAAGACATATCTGCAGAGATTTTTCAACATCAGGTGCCTGGGATGAATTGTTGATAATATCCCGTAGGGTGCCAGTCTCAGACCACTCTGACCCTTCAACGATATCTCCCTCTTCGTTTTTAATAACCCATACCTTCAAAATATTAGGATGTTCACCTATTTGTGAAATACTGCTCATGGTGTTATAAGCACGCTTTTTAAAACGCTCTTTCTCTTCTGGAGAAGCGTTTAGGGGTGGTCTAAATATACGAAATCTATTTAGGCCATTTACTTTATTTTCAACAGGGCGAGCTATTAATTCAATGCAATCCTGCCTTTGCGAAATATATTCAAGCGTCTCATAGCCAGGAACTGTATATTTAATATCTCTCTTAGGTTGGTTAAGAGTTTTAAAATAATTGACTATATTGTCTACTTGTTGCTCATTTAATACTTTTTTCTTGGTTTCGTTGCTCTTTTTTATATAATCAATAAAATCTTGGATAGATGCAAAAGAGGGATTATGATTCTTCTCCTCAACTGCTGCCTTTGGGGTCGTATAACCTTCTACAGTAGCTTCAGGATTGGTTAATACAACTACAGATTGCACATACATACTTGGATATGTTCTAAATTCATTTTGGTAAATACCTTTTAATACTTTGCTCTTAAAGCTGTTAATTTTATGCGGATCGTTGCGATAACTATAATGATTTACTACCCAATTGTAAGGGGCTATTTCGATGTGTCCAGACCAATGCTTAAGTTCAACAACAAATACACCGAATTGAGTAACTAATACTACATCGTATTCTAAATAATTGTTAGATTGTTTATCGAAAAGTAGTAGGTTACTAATTATTTTGCCATAATTATTTTTTTCTATTGTGTTTCTTATAATGTCAATTGCGGTTTGCTCATGTTTAAATAAACTTTTTTCCTCTTTTAAGACGTCAGCATTATTGATAGTTTCTAAGTTATCATATCTCTCGTTTTTGATGCTGTGCTTTAACTTATTTTGGATTTCCATATTTAAAAATGACCTCACCTCTTTTTTTTTCAGCAGTTCAAAAATATCAGTAACAAAATAGCCGTACTCCACTGTTTCTTTTATTCTATTTTTAGTAAACCGTTTCTTATCATTTTTATAGTGATGAAAACGATGCTCTTGACTTGGCAAAACTTTGAGACTCCAAAAGCCATCGCCTTGCAAATAATAAAAAGGATGCTCCAGCATTTTTGTATACTCTGGCATAGATTCAAAATGATTATTAAAAAGAGATAAAAATACTGGCTCTATTTCGTCGAAAGAAAAACGATTTTCATGGTTAGGGTTTTCATCCAAAATTCTTATTATTGATAAAAGCATGATATATTTATGAGGGCTCACAATACCCCCTTTCCTCATAGATTTAATCTTATCAATAACCTCTTTAGCCTTGTTAATACTAACCGACATTTTAGAATCCCCCGATCATCTCTGTTTCCTAAAGATGACAAATTAGACAAGAAGAATCATCCTCATCATCGTCAAAAAGGTCTAGTAATTTCTGAGGCTTTGTCTCGCAACTATTTGCTTTCTTAGCCAAAGAATTTTGCTTAATTTGAGATACTCTGGATGGGTCAGCTAACTCATATAAACTCTCTCTTTCAATCCAAGTAAAGCGGCGCTCACCATTTTCTGGATTATCTTTCTCAAATGCAGCTGCTTTTTCAAAAAGATCGGGGTGCTTTTCTAATAAACCTACCCACTCTATTTTCTGTTGGAAGAAACAAAAATAGCATCCTGACCGTGATCTCCATTTATAATACTCAGGTATTCCAAGCCCGCTTTCTTCTAAAATTTGTATAACATCTTCTTTATTTAAGCCATCTTCAATAAAAGGGTATCGCGGTTCTATATTTGGTTTAGTTGAAATATAGCCTTTTCGATGCTCTTCATCAGCTCTAATTGCAATATAACTTACCACTTTATCAGTACCTACATAGTCTTCAAAAGGCTTAATTTTAAGCATTCTAGTGCACCATCTTGTTCTAGCATCTGGAAGAACTCCCCTATATATATCAAGATAATGCGTAAATGGCCTATCCGGATTAAGTCTAAAAATTTGCTGACCTAAAAAGGCTTCTAGCTTCTCTAGGTACTCATATGTTTCGGGAAGCTCTTCACCTGTATCACAGAAAATGTACTCTACATTTGGTATTTTCCCCTGCATATAGATAGCTAATGCAGTGCTGTCTTTTCCGCCGGATAGGGACAAAATATGTCGTTCTTTTTGTGTACTCATAATCTACTCCTTTGGGATAATCAATACTCTTGCAATAAACGAGAGAGCGCCACTCTAATAATTTGAGGAGATGAATCTTCTCTTAGGTTTGTTTTCAGTTGATCTATCAGCTTTTCACATGCAGCTTCTTCATCATCTGTTAAGACTGCATATTTCTGAGTAAACGTTATTAATTCGTTACCAATTTGCTTTGCTAGTTCAGGGAAATCATCAACCTCTTTGTCAGTCCAGCTACGAGGAGGTCTGTTTGCTATTTGAGCAAGAACACTTTCAACAACAGCATTTATTTCATTTGGGGTTGTAAGACGAGTAATCAATGGATTCAACTTATCGCTTACTGGCTTAGATTTTAAATCGTGCGCAGTCTGAATTAGCGCCTTCCAACCTTCTACACCTTCAGGCATGTTGCAAGCCGCTAATAGTTCTTTACTTGCCTTAGCTATGTGAGTGTCCGTAACTTCTCTCCACGATGTGATAGCTTCATTTAATTTATTGAAGAATCTAATGATGTGCTCATTGGAATCCACAGGCTGGTCTGTAAAAGGCTCTTCGCCTACTGCTTCAGGGATATCGACAAAAAGTAGTTTTTCAGGGGAGCGTGCTTGCTCAATAGCGGTGCGGAGTTTTAAAACCTCCCCGGGCAACTTACGAGTACGCCAAGCGTGGTCGGGTAGCGACTTGAGCATACCTATCAAAGCCCGAGCGACAGATAAAGTTGTCGGCCTAACTCTAAGACTATTAGCGATACGTTGAACCACCAACATGCGCTCACCCTCAAGACGGCTACCTGCAACTGCATATAATTCGGGGCGACGCATTAACACTTCAAAATCTGCTATATTAGGTTCTGGGATAAAAACACCTTCGCGGTAGAGACTGATTTCATCAGGAAAAGATAACATAAATGCTACTAGTAAAACGGGGAAAACGCCGGGCATAACACCGATTGGGGGGCCAGACAGATCTTTTAGCAGCTTTTCTATAGAATAAGGTTCATCTAAAGAACTAAAAACTAGTTCTTCCATGCGTTTAAAGGCTGGGTATAGATTTAGAGAATCGTTTGCAGAAGGAAGATTCCAGCATTGATCCCCAGGTTGATGAATTCCAGATGCTTTTAACACTGATTCATAAATACTACGTTCAGGGGGGTAACCTTCCATTCCTAGTAACAGTTCATTTTCATTAGAGAGCATCCGTTCTACCAGGTTACGACGAGCGGCGGCAGCAGCAGCTGAAATACCGCGTCTGTTTATCAACTCGTTTTTTATGGTGGGAGAATCGCTATACACTTTATCCATAACTCGTGATAGTAACTCTGAGATGCCACGCAATGATTCCACTTTCTCTATTTCGCCCATATAATACCATGCAGCATTGGAGCCATTAGGCTCTGGTCTAGGATCTAAAATATGTTGTACTGCTTGTGTCAGCATTTGTTCAATCAAAGTATTACGTTCTGCTAGCTCACGGCGTGCGATACGGTCATCACGCAGCTCAGGAGTATTTTGCCAAACCCAGTGAATAGCTCTTAGTTCAGAAGCAGCATCCCTCAAAGTTCCTATTTGTTGAGGAACCACTATCAAAACATTTTTGAGCTGGCAAATCTCTTCATTCTTTACCCAGTTAACAAAAGTATCAATTTGATCACGCATGCTTGGCAGACAACAAACAATAACACCGTCTATCCCCTCTGAAGGTAACAGATGCTTTGCTTGAACCATTGAGTCAATATAGCGAAGCTCGAAATAGCGCATAGCACCTTTTTCGTGGCTATGTCTCCTTGCTACCAAAGGACGCTTAGGCAGAAACTTTTGAAGGTCATCAGCTAAAAGTAACCCCTGCGTGTTTCTACGGCCATCTTCAAGGCGTGCTTCAATATCTACATCGCTACCTTCCCATATTTTATATGTGTTATTATAGCGACGAAAAACAATTAAAGATCTTTTCTGAAGTGATGCTAAACATTCTTCAATAGTTTTATCTTGAATCTCATCAGATAAAGCTATGCTGATAAACTCACGAGTTGCACTCATAAAGCTAATTTCACCTAAAATACCTAACAAGCCGATTGTCTTGAGCACGCTCACCTCTTCGGAGGTTAAATCTGGTGTTCTCTCGAGAGCATCAGCTACTTCAATCCAGCGTCTGCTATAAGCTTGTTTTGTAATATTATTACTAATATTAGCGTGGAAGTAATCAAAAAGATTCGGGAGACGGATAAAGTCTCCACTGCTTTTAGCTAACTGTTCTTGCAAGCCAAAAGTTTCCTTACTTAAAAGGTACGCAAATAGAGACCGTTCATTTTGAGCAAAACGCTTAAAAAGATGTGGAAGCGCAAATAGAACAGTTAGATGCAATGGGTAAGAACTAGACGCTATATCCTGTACTTCTCTTGGCTTTAATCCACTGGGTATATATCCCTTCTCGATCAACTTACGTGAAACACTAGATGCTCTTTCTTTCTCATCCGCGTGTATATCTATTTCAAGAGAAGAAATGGCCTGGACAGCTAAACGAATTTGCTGTTCTGGTGGCTCTATGAAAGCAATGTCGCAAAATCTTCCTTGTATTTTCGCCCACTCTTGACGAGCAGCATGATCTAAATATTCTCCATACTGTTCGAAAGACTGGTGGAGGATTCCGAACAACAGAAATGGTTTGTCTCCACTACGTGAAGCAAACTCTGCTAACTCTTGTAGTAAGTAGACATCTTCACCGGTATAACGCGCAGCATATTCAAGTGCTTTTCCTAGTTCATCTAGAACCAGTACCATTCCCTTGTAATGCTTAGGCAAAACATCAATGAAAGCAGCAATTCGTGCTTTAATTATTTCGCCGGAAAGGTTAGCGTGCGATAAATCGTTTTTAATTTCAACAATAAGATTGCGCACGCTCTTTGACTGCCGAACTTTGTGTAAAGCAAAAACAAGCCCTTCTAAAATAGAATAACTTAAAGGAGCTCTCCTCAATGTTAGAACAACAGGGTATAAACCATTGCCATCAAGAGTGTTTGCGTAGTTTTCGGATAGCCGTAAATCTTGATTTTTCAATAGATCAAAAGCTATATTCGAACCATCGTAACTTTTATTGTTTAACAGATGACATAGAAATAGAGCAAACGCTGACTTTCCGCTCCCGTATGGTCCGGTTAATGTAAATGCTCGTTCTTTGGCGTGATCATTTACCCCCTCTTCAATGCGTCCTAGCACATAAAGGACATGGTTTGTAAGTGAATAACCACTAAGGTTGTTTATGTCATTTATATCGCTGTCTAAACGAATTGAACGAAAGAACCTTTTTGGTCGCTCCATATTCTTCACAGCACTATTGTTTATATTAGTCATAACAAGCTCCTTAACCATAGTAAGTTTCTAAAAGTGACTCGGGGTCAAGTTCATTTTTAGCATAAACCTGCTTTAATCCCGCGGTTTCATCTAATTCGATACTTCCAGCAGTAGATTTCTGCAACTGTTCTACATACTCGACAAGAGAGTTTTCATCCAACTTAAAGACTTGTCCTGGACTTCCTGCTCTGTACAAACAATCACTAATAGAAATTGTCTTTCGCCTACTTTGCTCTAACTTTATGTAAGTTAAAAGAGCATATCCTATGACTTCAGATGGCAATGATGGCTTAGGGCCAATGTTAAACTGATAACTGTCGTTATCACGTAATTTACTTAACAATTCTAGCTCATTAAGCGGGCAACTAAACTTGTCTTCAACGCTCGTCTTTGCTTTCTGCACCGGCAAATAAGTACGTATGAAACAATCGACATCACGACCAATTGTTGTTCCCTTAATTTTAATGCTGTGGCGATCAGCATAATCTACAATGAATTCAAGAATCTGATCTTTTGTAAAATCTGGTCTTGGGTATTTATTAAACGCCAAGTACCAAACAGCTGCTCTAGAGGGGTTTGTTGCTAACAACCAATGTGTTAGCCAAAGTGAAGCAGGATCCTCTAAAAAAGGATCCCATTGGTTTAGTAATTTATGACCAAAATTTGATACTTTAAGTTCCTTGTTCTCCTCTTCAAGAACCTGAGTAGCAAGCCCCCAAAACTTAATACTTTGCACCATATTTTTTCCTACACCAAATTCAACAATAGCATCATCCCTTTTAAACACTTTTGGATCTGAGCCTATACCATCTACAGCTTTTTTTAACCACCCGTACCGAAAAGTAAAGGTCTCATGTCCTGCGAATTTGAAGGTAACACTATTTGCAGATTTGCTTGTAGGCTGAGACATTTGCATGGATTTCTCCTCTCTATATGTAAAGCAATTAATTTAAGTATAACGTTTATTCTGGACACAAGCGTGTCTCTTAAAAACACTCTACAAAACAATCAATCACCTATTTCGACAAAACCGTTTATATACCTCCCGGCAGAAAAACCTAAATGTAGACCTCTTGTTTTACAAATCACTTTGGTTGTTTTTGCTTGTTATTTTTTAGAACGAACTCCCAGTCCTTTTTGATAGTATTTACGTTATTTTTCATTACAGCAAGTTTTTTTGATATTTGTATTAACCTATCAAGCTCATCATAATCTTCTTCTGAATTTGCTAAAAGGGCCTTTTCTTTTTCAAGTTTGAACCGTTTTATTATTTCTATTTCGAGATTATTAATTAATGTTGAGATAGTGTTGTTATTAATAGAAGCACTGTCTTCATATAAAATATCTTTTAAAATATCGTTAAAAGAGTCTTCTTCACTCTGTTCCGATGGCATGCTTGTTCTTTCGTTTTCAATGGGTTGAAATTTTTCTGTATCAGTACAATTAACTTTGAGTGGTTTAATATTTTCATCAACTGTAAGCTCGGGCAATTCCCTTAGAAATATTTTTTCATCTCGCTTTATTAAGTTGATTTTTTTCTCTTTCTTCTTGTCCATTGAACACCTCATAAGCAAATTTTTAACCTCGTTTGGTTCAAGCAATAAATATGAGTCTCTATTTTCTTCATGCATAATAAAAGCAACATAAATGGGGTCATTTCTATAATCTTTTTCTGAGATTCCGTACCACCATTTCGAAGAGCCAGGAATAAAACTTGAAAACAATGCTACCACTTTTACTCCATTTTCAAAGTGAATCCATTTTCTATCCACAATAATTCCTTGACCCCAGGATTTAGCAGTAGAAAGCTGTTCGCTAAGTACTTCACGTAAGTGAATCCCTGTAGTCCTCTTACCCATAGTACCACTCCTTTTTCCCGGGAGATTGATCATATCTGTCTTTCATTGGGTGTTTAGTATATTTAAGTAAAGTTCTATTCTTTTAGAATGCCTTGTTTTGTCAGTCCCAAAGAAAGGCCCAGGTATTCTTCCACTTGCGAGCGTAGGTATTTTGGGTCAAGGTCAATGAGTATCATAATAGAGTAGAGCCGTAATAAGACCAAGCTATTTCTGTCATTGCAAATTAACAGATTAATCCTAACTATTTTTTAATTTATTCCACATATCATTAACTTCCAGAAGTTTAGAGTAAATTAGATCTATTGACTGTACTTGGTTAACTGATGATTTTGCTCGGTCGAAATTATCAGTCATAAGTGTTTCAGAAATTTCTTTTTTAAGAGCTGATTTCATATTACTAAAATCATCTATTAAGTTACTAATAACATTATCAATTTTGTCGAAATGTTTAATGGATAAGGTTTTGTCCTCATCTAGTATCTCATTACTCGTTTCTTTTTTTTCTGTAACCTTATTGTCTAGTATTATTTCAATTCTCGGGTTTTTCACAGAAAAATCACTCTTAGCTTCTTGACTAAAATCTGTTTTGCTCTGTTTTGGATCAATACTCTTGACTTTATTACTAATATTGAATTCTGGATACTGTTGAAAACTATATGTGTTTTCTTCTTTGACTATTGTAAAAATAAAACGGGAACCAACATTACATCGTTTCACTAGAGTTTTTAATTCTTCCGGCTTTAATAATAAATAATTATAAACATTTTCATGCTCCAAAATAAAAGCAGTATATATATCCCAAGAAAGATAATGATGTGGCAATCCATAAGTCCACTGATTTCCTTCATCACGAGAAAAAAGTGTAGCCACTCTTATACTTTGTGACTCTATCCATGTATCATTCAACTCTAATTCTTTCCAACCGTATTCTATACGTAACTGCTGACACAATGCTTTGCGTGCAGCTTTTATTGTATACTTTTCTCTATTGTTGGAAGATTTTATCTCGTCTTTAAAGCTAACTTGAAAGGCATCAATATCTTCGCTTTTATAAAATATCATATATGGCCCTTCTATCTTTCTCCCTTTATCTGCATTGCTATAGAAGCTTGGAAAGTTTTTTCTTAATAAATCAGCAAAACTTAGGGACCAAAACAGTCTGATTTCGGTGCCATTAGAAATTTCTAAAAAAGCATCGAAGGCTGTGTTATTTAACATTAACTTAATGTGCTTTGGGTACTTAGCTTTAGCTCGTGTAATGTGAAAAAAGTCTTGAACTTCAAGAGGAACTATAATACTTCTAAAAACAAAAGCTGATTTATCAAGCTTTTTTGCTAGCTGATTGCCACCTAATACAATCCAAGAATCAATAGTCTGCACCTTTGTTTCCCCCTTGTTCTATAATTCAAATAATAGGCTATGTTTTTACCAGCAACGAAATCCCGAACCAGGTCGGTTTTGGAGTAACCCGTCCACACCTTTTATCATAAAAAGCAAACGTATATGTAGAATTTTTTTTTATGATGTCAATATAGTTAGTCAGGTTAAAGAACAGAACAAAAATGCAGAAATTTATAAGCGCAAGAAATAAGTTATGGTATTAATTCCATATGTTGCCTACTATTTCCTTTCATTTATTTTTATACTTCATCGGATAATGATCTGCTGCTCTACAGATATTGACTACATCATCCATATACACATCTATACCCACACCATCCGCTTGAACAACAACCCTATCATATCCGCCCTCATCTAAATGAAGAGTTCCAATTACTTCAGCCTCTTTCCCGTTTTGCAGGTATGTTACCTTACAGGGTATAGGCTCTTTTAGGTAGTAGGCAAATGGCGTTCTGCTTTGTTGCATTAATGAGTATGTACCGATGAAGTCCAGAGTGCCGTCGTTGAAGGTTACCTTTTCACCGTCGGTGTGGCTGTCTGCTATTTGGGTTGCGTGGTCGGAGAGCTGTTTGTAGATTTTATCGGCTACGCGGTTCATGGATTCTTCGAAGACTGTGCCGTAGCTTAGTAGTTTTAAGCCTACGGTCATGGAGTAGATTTCTTCGGTGTTTAGGGCCAGGAATATGGGGTGGATCATGGAGGTGTAGGTGTTCTTTCCTCGCTCCAGTTTGCGGATTTGCATGTTACTGCCCATAAAGTCAAAGCCGTCTTGGAGGGTTTTTAGGTCGCTTGCCAGTGCCCTGTCGGATATTCCGAAGTTTTCGGCTATGTCCTGGCGGCTTTTTTCACCGGTGTGGAGGTATTTTAGGATCTTTAGCAGGCGCTCGTTTTTATCTTTGTGTTTGAAGTTCTCAAGGAGTGTGTCTGTTAGAGTGAAGTTGTTTTTGAGGTTTAGGTAGAAGATGAGTTGCTCTAGCCTGCAGGTCAGGGTGTACTTATCGTTGGGATAGGATTTTAAGCCTTCTTGGATGTCCAGAGCAAAATTGTTCTGGTCTTTTTTTATGTCCTGGATTGATTTATCTAAGATCGTGGGGTTTTGATTGTCTTTGCCGCCGTAGTAGTTCTCAAAGAAGTGGGTCACTGTGTTGACGTAGTCTTCTTTGGTTTTGCGGGTGTGGTGATAAAAATTGGCTGTGTTTGTGATTGCATCAAGCAGTTGCATCTTGTCCCTCCTTATCTGAATATGAAGCTGGGCTTCATCGTAGTTTCTCTGTGTTGATTCTATAATTAAGTCAAGAAAACACACTCAAGGGGGATGAACAAATGAAAACATTTGTGATTAGTGATGTACACGGTTTTTTTAAGGAACTGGAGAGTCTGCTGGATGTGATTGAGCTTGATCTGAGGTGTGACCGTTTAGTTATGTTGGGTGATTATATTGACCGGGGACCTGACAGCTACCTGGTGGTACAGAAGATTATGGAGCTTGAGCAGAAGTTTGGTAAGGACCATGTGGTGCTTTTAAGGGGCAATCATGAACAGATGGCGATTAATTATTGTGAGGGCACTGGCAGCAGCTTTTTTTACAACGGTGGTGATGAAACTATTCACGACTTCCACAGAAATGGTGATAACCTTGTAAACTATTTGGACTTTTTTAAGAGCCTGCGTACTTACTTTGAGGATGAGCACTTCATTTATGTTCATGCGGGTATCCGGTCAGGGGTTCGGTTGGCTGAGCAACGAGATCATGATTTGTTGTGGATTCGTGAGGAGTTTTATTTGAATCCTGTGGCTGAAGAAAAGCCGGTTATCTTTGGGCATACGTCATCGCTTTTTATTACCGGCTTGAGCCAGCCGTTTGTATATCAAGGGCGCATTGGTATCGATACCGGATGTTATTTTGGAGGTTGTTTAAGTGCTGTGGAGTTGGTTGAGGGAGAGCTTAAAAAGGTTCACCAGGTTAGAGCTGAAGCTGCGTAAGAGAAAATAATTAGGGGGTATGTATTATGATGAAGAGAAAAGATTTAGCGTTTGTTTACGGGTATTTGGTACATCTGTATTTTCAGGCGAAGAAAGCCTCCCCTACTTTGAAGAAATATCCTGATGGCAAAAGCGGGATAAAAGACAATATTCCAGGGGAGCTGCGGCGGAAGTTAAGAGTGCTCTATGAGATTTTGGAGATGGCCAGCGAAACGGCAATAAATATCTATGCTGAAGAGGGAACTAAAGTTATGCATGATGGGCATACAGGCTCCGCAGCTAATAACCTGGAGGAAAATGCCCGCAATCTGCTAGTGAAAGGCAAGATCTATACCATTGATACATCCTTGCCTGCTGACTGGTTTACACTGGTGCAACTTAAAGAGTTTCCCGGGGTATTGTTTAGTTCATCTGTATTTACTCCGGTTGAGAAATCCTCCAGGAGTTTTGAAGATTTATTGGCTGAGTATGGTCCTGATTTAGAGAGTGATTTTGAGGCAGCAAAATGGACGCATAGGTTATTAAAGAAGCAGGGTAAGATTTAATATATGGTATTAATTCCATATATTACTGATATCTCCTCCATTGAAAATCTAATGAAGCTGCTGCACCACGAGTGATCGCAGTGCAGCAGCTTTTTATAGTTCGGTTAACATGGACTCGCAACCTTCGTTATTGGGATCCGCATGCTACTAAATACTTCATTATCTCAAAATCAGTCATGGTGGGGTAGGTTTCTTTGAGCCCCATTTTTAACACGTTCAGGTAGTTGTCTGCGGGAGCATTTTGTGGCCGTTTTCCGCTGTTTGTTAATGTTACTATCTTTATTCCTTTGTGCTCACCCAGTTCCACCGCTTGGTTATACCAGTTGGGGCGGTTGCTTTCCTGGATACCCACTTCTCTCAGCTGCTCTTTTGTAATCAGATACATTCTGCCTAAGGTTTCGGCTTTAGTGTTTAGATCAAGGAAGGAAACGCCGCCATTGTTCCAGGAGCCGCTGTTGTTTCCGAAATACATTTTGTAGGGGATTGTGATGGGGAGACTGGCTTTGGGAGGGGTTTTGTCTGTGCAGCCGGGGTAGCTTCTATTGTTGAAACGGCTGGTGCCGCCTTCGATGTAGGTCATGAAGCGTTCGTACAGGAGGTTGGAGCCAAATCCGGCGTACCAAACATATTCTTTCTCGGGGGCTTTGCCCCAGGTTTGGGCTTCAAAGGGGATTGTGCTGTCTTTGGGGACTCTATTGTTGTAGATGTAGGTGCTCACATTGTAGAACTGCTGGGTGCCGCAGATTACGTCTGTGGTTTGGCGAAGATAGAGGCTTCCTTCGCCCTCAAGCATATCGATCTGGGAAAGGGTCTGGGCATCTACTTTGTACACTTCGCCTTTGACAAGGCCTTTTTTGCTGCGTTTAATGCCGGGATAAGAGCCCAGGTGGTGGAGCGTGAATCCATTGATGACACCTTCACCCAGGAATTTGGCGGTGGATAAAAACCGGTTGTGGTTGCTGCGGCCTTTTAGGAGGGTGCCATAGACAAAGATTAGTGTACCTTCTTGCAGGTGAAAGCCGGCAAGCGCTTTTTTTATGTCTTCCTGGTATTCTTCGCCCCAGTCGCCTCTGGTTTCACCTGACATTAAAGCATTGTTAAAACCCTCTGCAATTTTAGATATAAGAGTTGTAAAACCGGGGGCTAGATTGGGGTATTGCTCTAGGAATTTTATCACGTTACCCTTTTTAAATATTTCCACTGCCTGGATTCTGCCGCGGAGAGCATCGTGGCCGTGCCCATTCAGGCTACCTTTTGTAGATGCCTGCAATCCTTTTATTAGAGCATCTTCAATCAGGGATTTGTTCTTGGCATCGGCTTGTAGGTAGTAGTGCATGAGAAAGGCTGAGGCAATGTAGGTGGGCATAAACCAGTAGGCCACTCTGATATCACCGTCTACATTTGGGCTGGGGATCAGGGGCCAGTAGCCTTCCTCATTTTGTGTATGAAGTAATGATTGGATAAGCTGGTGGACCTGCTTATGTTCTGCTTTACCGCTGGCCAGTTCATCTAAGGACTGATTGAATTGGTTCATGAAACCTTCCAATTCATTAACGTTTAAGTTGCGCTTGAATTCTTTTAACATTGCTATCCCTCCGGTTATTGGTTTTCCCTTGCGGGTTAGTTAGATAATAGCATGGCAAAAAAAATGGAGTGCGAAAAATTTTTCGCACTTCATGTTAATATCTCTATCTCTAATATTTTAACTTCCCGCAAGTGGTGTTCGCCAAGGGGGGTGGACAATCTTATCTCAGATGCTACCGGGTTAAAGAAGCTTACTGTACAATCCTGCAGCTCGGCCTGTTGGCCCTTTTCGTCCTGGTAAGTCAGGTTAAAGGGCATCTGGTTTTTGGCCAGATACATTAATTGGCTCATGGGGTCGGTCTCAGACATTTTAGTCTCTGATAAAAAGCGGTTAACCATGTTGCTGTCAGAGCTTAGATTTAAGTACCAATCTATATTTGCATCCTGGCCCATAAGTTCTAAGGCATCTAAGATCTTGTTTTGTGCATACTCCGTCAACTGGTTCCAGATATTTATGGCAGTGTAGTGGGCAAAGGTGCTGTATGCCTGGACTTTTTCCATTGCTCTTAGGCCTTCAAGCAGGACCAGGATCTGCGAGATATTTTGCATAAGTACGATGGGGTGTGGCGTGGACTGCATGTTTAATACGCTGTTTTCCTCGTCCACTAACTTAATATTTTGTCCTAAGAGTTTAAAGCCGGTAAGGGTAATTCTTTTGATATCTAATTCCAGGGATCTTTTGCTGCAACCTAGTTTATCTGCTATTTCTGTGATCTTCATACTTCCTTGGCCGTGCTCACTTCGCTCTGTCTCCCGCAACAGATACACCCAGCGCTCTTCCGGGCTCCCTATAATTGTGCTGGTGGTATCACTAATATCAATATTAAAGCCGTATTTCCCTGCCAGATAATCTACAAACTCCTGGTAGACTTCCTTGGCTAAAACCTTATGATCAACTTTCTTAATCTTTTCAAAGGATGCTGCAATGGCCTCTGCGATTTGCGGGTTTAGCAGATCCTTATTTGTGGACTTGATGATGTTTTTATCGAGGATCTCGCTAATCTCCTCTTGATTGAGCAGGGAAAATTCTTCTTCACCAACCAATAATCCTTGTGCTCTTTTCTCCCAGTAAAGGCTTTCATTAAATTCAACAATCATATTACGTAACGTAGGCATAGGTCAACGCTCCCATTATACGTCTAGAAATACCTGTCGGTTCTATTAAAGTTACTTTCTCATTTGATCTACAATTGCTTGTAAACCTGTTAAATTCCCTTTTCCTAATGTAGAGTAGTACTCTATGTGTCTTTGAACTGCGTTTAACGCATTTTCAAAGAACTTCTCTCCATAATCCCGCCGAATACTTTCAAGCAAAAATTTATTTGTATCATTGTTAAAGGCTCTTTTATATTCATCTCCATTCATCATAGCCAAAAATATAGTAATGAAAGCCTGTGCAGAACCCTCATTCATAGACGTAACCCTGTTTATCTCAACCTTTCCCTCAGTTCTTGACAATTGTCCTGAATACACTTTTTTTGCCACTTCATAGGCACCTTTACTCATTTCCATAGTAATCTTCATCTTCTTCCCCCCGATTATCTGCCCCTATTAATTAGATTTAATTCCATATGTTTACTTCTATTTCCTTCAAATGGATATTAAATCCTCTAAGTTAATGTCACCGGCATTTGAGCCGGGGACATTGCCAATTATTATTTTAATTTTCCAAGATTTTGCCCGGGAAATCGTTCAGGTAGTCCTCCCACTGACACCTTTCGTTAGGTGACTTGTATCACCTGCATTTTAGTCCCAGTCTCTGCTTTCAAGATTATTGTTTTGTTTTTGTTCAGTATAGTAGTTTAGAATATGTTATAGCTCAATTAATGAAAGAGGTAATAAGAATGGAACTATGGATTCATCTGTTTATTTTTGGGGTTACTGGGCTTCTTATATATCTGGGTATCTTTTATGGTGTTCCAATACTGTTAAGACGGGGCGTGCCGCTTTTAAATGCGTTCTTTATGTTTCTTTGGGCGCCTGTTTTTCCACTGCTGCCCTTATCTTTGTACTTGTACATCATTAGGGAAGGGGGCACAATTGGTGGTGTAGCTGAAAGATTTCGTTTTACTCCTATTGAGGGAAGAGACTGGATCTGGGTTGGTGTTGCAATAATATTAACCATTGTCTTTGATGAGCTATTTAAGCCTATTGGAAAATACTTTGCAAAAAAGAGGTTTTTTGCACCGCCTGAATTTTTGCCGGCACCTTTTAATCCTTTAAAAGAATTCACCTTCCCACCTAAGGATTTTCTGGGGACGCAGTTGAAAGGTAATTGGAAGCTGCTGGTGGTATTCATTCCCCTGCACTTGTTGGCAATGTTTAGCGAAGAAATAATGTGGCGTGGCTATATGCTACCTTTACAGGAAGGTATATTCGGTGGTTGGGCTTGGGTATTTAATGGTTTTCTTTGGGCATGGGTGGTTCATGCAGTGTTAAAGTGGCATTTCATTGGGATGCTTCCCGGTATGTTAATAGCGCCACTTATTGCCCAGCATACGCAATCCACATGGGCTTCGTTTTTAACTCATGCGGTTCCTAACTCCATTTTATGGGTCCTGCTGCTAATAGGGGTTCTTGGTGTTGGCGATAAGAAGAATTCAAATAATAGCGAAGACGCTACCAGTAATAATGTTGCATAATGAATTTTCTAATTCAGAATCTGGCTGAGTTTAGTACGGAGCCTTCTTTCCTCTCCGCTTTCATTTGTTTTTAGTCTTAGGATGGGGATATTGTACTTTTCCAGGATGATGTCTTTCATTTTGTCACGTTCTAACTGTTTGGGGTTATTGGCGTGGTAGGCGTAGCCGTCCACTTCCACTACTAAGATGGGCATTTTGTTTAGCTTGTTGAAGATAACAAAGTCGGTGTGGGTTAAGACATTCATGGCAAATCTACATTCGTCATCGTTAAGTTTTTCGGCGTTGCGAATGAGCATCTTTAATGGTTGATGCATTACATGGGAGAGGTTTTGGTACTCTGGCAGGTCCAGGACTTTTTCTATTACGGCGTTGATTAGGTTTTCCGATTCGTATTGTGAGACTTTCTTGCGATGCTTCATGCTTGCTAATAGTTTCTCAGAATAGTTTTGGTAAAGCAGATCAAAAACCGAATATATCTCACTGTCGATGATCTCGTAATTGTTGTAATCTATGTATCTGATTAGATCACCAATGTTGGAATTATCGTTTTTCTCGTTGTCCGATACCACCAGGATTAACTTGTCCACTGCTCGGGAAACGGCCACGTTTATTAAGTTGGCATTGTCTACGAATTCATTAACTTCATTGACAACTGTTGTGAGAATGATAATATCCTTTTCCCGGCCCTGGTACTTGTGCACTGTATCTATTTCTACGTTTTCCAGGCCCGCCGCTTTAAGCTTTTCAGTCTGTAGGCGGTAAGGTGAGATAATCCCGACGGATTGCTCTTTGTTTTTATCAACGTGATTGGGGAGAATTTCTTCTAGAATCACGTCAATTTGACGCTGATTGTATTTACCCCGGGCGTGGTTACCCTTTACCGTTTTGTAAGCAACTAATGGTCTATCACGGTCGGCTTCATCAGTCAGTGCGATGAGCTGATTGTTGTAGAATTTCTGATTACAGAAACCGATAATTTTAGGATGGCAGCGGTAGTGCTCCTTAAGTAATGTTTTAGGAACATCGCCAAACAGTTTTACTACAGAAGAAAGAATGCTGTTGTTGGCATAGTGATAGGCATTATTTAAATCAAATTTATTAAAGATTAGAGTGGTCTCTTCCTTTTCCTGCTCTGGCACAACATTGGGTAATTGTTTCAGGTCACCGACAATGACAGCGTTTTTTGCACAGGATAACGCCAAAGCACCTGTAACAATATCAACTTGTGATGCTTCATCCATAATCACATAGTCAAACAGATAGTTGGCACTGGCACAGCTGCGTAAAGAATGTGTTGTGCTTAAAATAACCGGGTACTCTTTGTTAAAAGTACGGAAATCCTGCCAGAGAGATTTATCTGTGAATTTCGGTCTGGTAAAGGTGATGTAGCGAGTCGCAAGTTTTGCTTTAAACAGCTTCATTGAATCTTCACTGTATTTTTTCATAGCTTTATCGAACTGGTAATTCTGCAGCTGCTCCGAGAGTTTATTAATTTGTTGTTCTAATTCCGTCATCCTATATTCGTAATATTGCTTTTGGAAGAAAGCAATAATCTTATCATGTGTGTTGTTATAAAACGAAAAGCTGACGATGCCGTAACGAAGCAGATATTTGAGTTTATCCTTAACCGTTACTCCTCGGTCTTCTGCAATGATTCGCTGATAATCAATCCATAGAGCCATTACTTTTTCTGAGCTATGGCGATATAAAGAGCGATATGGCTTACTATCTTCGTTAGTCTCTTTATAATAAGTATCAAAATATTTCTTTTCTACTGACAGACTGGATAGTTCTTGCTTAAAAACGGCCATCTTGTTATTAGCCTCTAGCATGGCATTTAATTCCTGCCCTCTCTCTTGGAGGGTAGTCCTTAATTGATCATAATCATCGGAACTCATCTCCCAGGCAGTCATATCAGGATAAGTCTGCGTTTGCTCAGCCAGGAACCTATCTTTGTTTTCCTTATTTCCCAGATAGGCAGCTATTAAATCAACTTCATACTTGGTCAGTTTCTCTAAAACATTTGACGTGGCTGAGTTATTGTTAGACACCACGGCAACTGTTTTTTCATTTATCACTGCATTGGCAATGATATTTAAAATAGTTTGGGTTTTCCCTGTCCCGGGAGGACCCTCAATAACGCTAATTTGTTGAGACAGGGCGTTGTCGGTGGCCTCTTTTTGACTTAAGTTAAACCCAAAAGGAAAGATCGGTATTAACTCTGCTTCAGATTTATCCAGTTTTGTGGGATTAAGATATTTGGCTAAAACGCTGCTTGGGCTTACCCAGGTTAGTTTCTTAAATTGCTCACTTAATAAGCTCTTGCCCTCTTCATTGGAGATACCTACTTTGTCAGACAACTGTTTTAGATAAACAAAACAGCTGTGTGCATCTGCATTTTTCAGGCAGCTTTGTTCTAGCTTAAGTTCATTTTTGCTATACACTTTTTTGTACCCGGTTGCAAAACAAATTCTAATATGGTACTTAAAGACCATTATTTTTTGTACACCGGATAATGGTTCATCACCATGATAGACCACAGTTTCTGCTGGGTCGTGTATAGCGGGATTATTGAACCGCTCTACATTGCTGTAGCTATAAGAGAAGGTTTTGCCTCCCCCAAATTGAATCTGCCACTTACCATTTTTATATTCACATCTGCTTATCTGTTCTGTCTTGTCCTCACCTTTTACCAAGATAAGGTTATTGTCAGTATTCAATCGCAATCCTCCCCTCTCTGTTTTGTAAGGGAATGAAGCCATACTATTGCTTACATCCACCGCTAAAAGTGCCGGGGTGCAAAAAGAAGCAGTGTATTTTACTGCTTCTTTTTATACTCTTTCAGGGGTATATCCTGCCCCTTATCTACTGCTCTCATTTGTAGCCGCAGCTTCCAGCTGAGACAATGTTTGGCTTAAAGCTTGTTCAACACTCTCCTGGCTGTATGTTTGCTGCTTGGGAACCCGCACTAATGGTACCCCAGCAGCAGCAAAGACTTGTTCTACAAAGTCACTTTTATTATTTGCAGAGTTCCCCGCCTCAATGGCAAACCTAGGCCGCAGATAAGTAGCGTCACATATCAAAAAATCAATGCTTTTTCCCTGAATTTTATTCCAATATGTCTGTCTCTTTTCTGTATTATTGGGCAGATATAATATGTCCCCCATCCTGACCTTGGCAAACACATAATACCCTCGGCTACCCAATAACTGATTCAGGGCATTAAACAAAGCTCGATCTCCCTTGGAAAGTAAAAAATCCTTTTTCTTATAAGGTAAAACTTCACTGTGCTCGCTAATTGAATCTTTCGCCGGTGGCTTTTTTGCAAAAACAACAACTAATACAACAATAACGATTAACGCTCCTACCCAACCCATCCAAATGACCTCCAGTTATCTTTTACCCTTCCAAATTCCCTACTTTATGCATATGTCCTTCATAAATTGGAGTAAATTACAAAATCTGAGACTTGGGTCCTAACTATTAGTTGTTTTATGTGAACTATCGTCTTTGCATGGTAATAAAATAAAAAAAAGAAGCCATTGGTCTCATGACTTCTAAAATGCTTGAATATCTAAATGATGCTTAGCTTGTTTAATAATATTTTGTATTTGTAGACCAGGCATTTACGCTGAATCAGAGCATCTGTTACGGCAAAATTAAACATCCGTAACAAATAATATAATTGTTTTCGTTTGGGAGTGTTCCCTAGATTAACCGCAAGCCCGTGCCAATTTAGCAATTGAACTAATGTTTGGAAGCCACTATTTTACTTTACCGGAGCCACCTATTTAACGTATTGATACATAGCTCAGGCTGGGACTTTATTGTCGTTAGATTTTTTTTCTTCTCAAAAGCTTGTTTGCTGCTTTTCCGAAGATATTCGTTTTACGGTGATGGTGTAATTCTTTAGTTTGTTCAGAAAGCAGAGTATATTTTTTTGATGTTATTAGCGGCTTTTTTATTTTGACCTTTTCTGTTTCCAGAGCTTTGTCTTCACCTATTAATTCCTTTTCATCAAGATAATTATAGGCTACTGCCAAAACTAATCCATAAATCATGTTGGCAACTGTGTTTGCAATTGATGTAGTCAATGTTATAACTTCCACTTGTCCAACAATGGTCAAAAGCACAAAAGAGTACCAGAGATAAAAAACTATGGGACCGTAAAGGAGTCCTTTGAGATACAAGTATTTGCTATCAATGGCCAAGATTAAATAGGCAAATAATGCCCCAAATATTCCCGCAAACCCTATGCCAATAATTGTTGCCCAAACAATCTCACTGGTCATCATAGCAGGTCTGCCATAAAGCAGCTTAGCTGTAAAATCTACTGCTTGAACCTCAGCAAACCCCAAAGCTTGCAGTATAAAACTGATTGGAACCCCAATTAAGCTACCAACAATACCAGAGATGAATCCATTTGTAAATCGGTCTCTCACCAATAAGTCCTCCTGCTGGATCGTTGAACATAGTATTTCCCAAAATCCGAATTAATCATGTCTTCAGCAGTGAAGTACGGTTCCTAACTCCATTTTATGGGTCCTGCTACTAATAGGGGGTCTTGGAGTTGGGGATAAGAAGAATTCAAATAAAAATAGCGAAGACGCTACCAGTAATAGAACTGCCGTGTTACATAATGGATCTTCTAATTCAGAATCTGGATGAGTTTGTATGGGCATTTTGTTTAGATTGTTGAAGATAACAAAGTCGCTTTTGGATAATGCGGAATCCAGATTGTTTTTCGGTCGGGGACTCATGCATCATAATCCTGATGCATCCTTTCCCAAGAAAATAAAAAGAGGTCTGCAGCTATGCAGACCTCTTTTACAAGTAGCACCATCCCTATAGGTTTACCAAACAACTTGACAAACACACTCGAGAAACTTCTACTAACATTAACCTCTTAAAGATACTTAAAGCACTTCCTTACTTCTTACATCTTGCTTTTACTTGTTACTTTTAATCTTTACTTCTCACTAACTTCTCCATCTTACTTTTAATGCTTACTTCTCTTAACTTACTCTTACTGTTAACCTTTTACACTTACTTCTTACTCTTTACTTTTTACTTTTTAACTTCCAACCTCTTACCTTCTTAATACCAAATTGCTTCTTCTTACTTGTTAAAACACTAAACCGAAAACAAAAAAACACGATCCACTTAAAAGACTGGTAACTACTTCCTGCAAAAAACGAAATCGCTCTTACAAAAAATGTTTAACCTGACTTACTATAGGGATGGTGCTTAGTGACATTGTAGCAGATTATTTTTTTCATTGCAAGCGTTTTTATAAAAAAATTTTTGGGGTTTTTTAAGCAATATTTCCGCGAAATAGTAGGACCGCTGGTGTCAGAAAATATCCCTGGGGACAACATTCAAAGTGGCCGCAGACGGAAAAGACATTTAGAGGAAACGGTGCCAGTCGCGTCTTGTGTAGAGGATTCTCTCCACATCAACGACTTTTGACTTTTCGTTTATCGTGAAAAAGACAATATAGTTCTTTACGGGCAGCTTGCGATATCCTAACATTGCAAGTCTTTCATCCGTCACAAAAGAGCATTTTTGCGGCATAAGAGCAAGTCCCGCTATCGCTTCGTTCATGGTATCCATCATCTTAATTGCCGTCATAGGCGCAGACAGTTGCGCGGAGATATATCTAACAATGTCGCGAAGGTCGTTTTCAGCAGGTTCAGATATGTCAACCTTATATCTTGCCATCTTTAATTTCCTGGCGGATGTCTCTCATGACATCTTCGAGCGGACGCTTCCTGCCCTCTGCTACCGCCGCCCTTCCCTCGTCAAGCTGGCGGTATAGTTCAAGCTTACCGATTAGCATCTCATAAACCTCCATGCTCATAACGGCCAAATCACCCTGTCCGTTTTTCGTAATAAAGACAGGCTCCCTGCTTTCACGGCAGAATGTAGAAATTTCATTATAGTTATTCCTTAAGTCCGTACTGGATTTAATGTTTGGCATGAAACCATCCCCCTTACCAATCTAAAGATATTATATACTAATTTCTTTAGCCCAACAAGTCTGGTGGTATAACAAGCTGCTATTGTTGTGGTAGATACCGTAGGCGTAGCGATTTTTACATGAAGTACCTGGCAAGCTACGAACGTTGCTTTAGATTACTGCGGTCTTTTCTGTTTAATAGATACCTAGGATCCAGCCTTCACGCGTAACGATTCTATTTCTTCGTCTGTGAGGGATGGGTCCGGTCTTCACCAGAAGTTTGCCATTTTGGATCAGAGAATTGTGTGGTACGGAAGCATTAATTTACTAAGCTTTGGTCGGTCTGAGGAAAGTATTATGAGGCTAGACAGTTTGAGTATTGCCAATGAGCTGACGTGTTCCCTGGAAAAAGAAAAACAATGCTCATAGGGAACAAAATCCAGGTAGCTTCACCAACCACCTGGATTAAACGATTTTTCTTTTGGGATTTGCTTTTTTAATTCTACCATATTTTATCTTAACGCTAGGTGCGCATGTAGCTTTTGATTTTTTTTTGGACAGATCAATATCAGCTGCCTTAACTATTTTTTCCGGCATAGCTTCGTCCACAATAATGCATGGTGTATCACTGCACACTTGGGCAGCCCCACTTTTTAATCCTTTGAGAAATGAAGTCTGATACTTTTTAGGCAACTCTTTTTGTCCGAAAATCTTCATGACGGGTCACCTCATCTTTCATGCTTTTTCATTCTCTGTGGGGACCAGACTCTTTCTTCATCATTAATTTCCAGAGCATATAATTCTGTTGTTTCTTTCCCCAGAACTTCATTTTTACATACTTAAACGAGCAAACGATTAAGGAAACAAAGTTCTTCATTTTACCAAACATTTCCTCGCCCTTGCCCCTTCATTCTTTATACGTAGACAAATTATAACTTCTACAAAATAACTATTTCTTTTCAATACTACCAAATCCTTCTAATGCTCAATCTAATACCAGATATTTTGACAAAGAAAAGTGTGCACTAATAGGCCGTACGGGCGTACGGAAGCACCGGGTCTGGTTATAGATGCGAACATGCCATTGGTTTAGGTGTATGTATTATTTGACCGGGGGGGAGTCCAAATGCAGTACATGACAATGATTTGTGATATAAAAAATTCTGAGCAGCTTGAAAACCGTGAAGCTGTTCAATATTTGCTAATAAATTATAGCAATATTTACCTGTTTGCGCAATTTAAAACAACCAAAAATACAGACTGTTGATTCTTCTTTATAACAAACTACCGGCCTTTATGGCCGGCAGTTTGTTTAGTATTAGTCTGATTTCTGCATTACATAAAATACATATCCGTAGTTATCGGAATACCGGCGGTAAAGGTCAATTTCGGCTGCTACCTCATCAGCTATTGCTAATACGGCATTATTGCCGGAGTATTTTTTCCGAAACCACTCGATTCTGGAAAGAAGCGGGAAGTAATAGTCTTCCCACCAAGAGCTTTCCGGCAGTACAAAGTTGCCTATGTTGCGATATTCGCTTGATTTGATAGTTTTCAGGTTTTCTGCTACCGTCTTCATCTCAGGGTATGCAGCTTGCCAAAAAGACTTTGGCTCGTGATGTGGGTTATCATTTAACCAGGTAATTTCGGTAACAGCCATATACCCTCCGGGACTTAAGAAATCACGCCAGTAATTCAAGCCGTTTTCAAATCCCATTAAATAGATAGCACCTTCAGACCAAATCAAATCAAACGTGCCTTTGTCAAAGGGTAGCTGATCCATAGAAGCGTTAACAGTCTTTACATTGTGCTTGGCATTAGCCAGGAGAACATCGAGAAACGGTTGGTAGTTATCTACTCCTGTAACTGTTCCATTTGTCGCTCGGGCAAGTTCTATGGTCTGCATTCCTGAGCCGCAGCCGATATCTAGAATCAACGGCTTTTCCGGTAAAACAGGAATTAAGCTTAATGCTCTTTTTGTAGAGGCATTATCTCCAGGCCCTTGTCTTGGCAGGTCATTATACAACTCATATATATGTTCCATTACTGCTCCTCCTTGTAGGTTACAATTTATTTTTGTGTAACCCTGCCAGAGGAAACTCCGTTACTTAATTTGATGTGCAGGAGCTTTCTCTGGCTCCCGGCACCGACTGCAGTTTTTTAGACATAAAAACATTCCTCCCTTAAATTTCAATAAAATAATATCACGGCTGTTAATAAAGGTAAAGCACATGGTCTACAACCTCAACGTCACATTCTTTTCGTGCATACATAAGTGGCCAAAAAACCGTTAAAATAGTTTACTCTGTCCCAATTATTTCTTCTTTTACCCTGACCAATTCTTGGTTGAACTTCTCAGCCTCGGCCATAAATGGTGCGTGCGCCGATTCTTCAAACCGAACCAGTTGCTTACCGTAGGGAGCATCAAGATAGGCATAATACTGTTTCACAAGTTTGAAGGGCGTGTTATAGTCAAGGACACCGGAAAAAAAGTAAATCGGCACCATAATCTGCGGTACGTCTCTAAACATGTTGAATTCTCTGGTCTCCTCCCACATTGCGCCGCTACCCCGGGTTGAACCCTGCAGCCAGGAAACATAATCTGCCGCCCGATACTCTGGTGCACGCAGGGCGATTACGGCCAGCCTTCCAACACCCACGTCCAGACCGCCGCCCGCTGAGATGATCATTTGAGCGAACTTGACATACATTTGGTGGTCGGTGTACGGAGGTAGTCCCAGCTCCTCCAAGCGCTGCAATTCCCTGGTGTTGCCACTCTCTTCAAACTGTTCCCGCAGCCAGGCATAAGCAATGCTGCTACCCCTGGCAGAGTCGACCGTCTGGCTTACCCCCACGAAGGCATGATAATCCTCGGGATAGGACTGCACCACCTTAATTCCAAGCTGAGAACCCCAGGAATGGCCGACCAGGAATATCTGCTCCCGGTTGAAGCGCTCTTTCAGGTATTGTGTCAGTTCATGAGTATCACTGATAAACTGCTCAAAAGCCATGGACTGTTCATCAAAATCACGGGGGTTCGATTTACCGGCGCCGCGCTGATCCCAATGAACGACGATAAAATCGTCTTCCAGAATCCCGTTGTAATGCCGGGCTATCGGGATCTGGGCCGCTCCCGGGCCACCGTGCAGCCATAGCAATACCGGATTGGCCGTATCACGGCCCCGGATCAGAATCCATTGATCCATACCGCCGATTTGTATCTTCTCCAGAGTCGCGATGCTCTGTGGTACTATATTGCCCCGATCATCTTTTATTGGCGGAGTTGAAGCGGGATACAGCCCCCACAAAGCAATTATAAGAATCACCCCCAACACCACGCCAAAGGCAAGCTTTTGTCTGCGCAACAATTATTGTCACTCCCAACATACTTATCTGTTAACACTTACTGTCGATAGACAGGCAAACTTTGATTGATGCTTTACTTTATTAGAACAACCTTGTAAATTGCTCCATTACTAAATTCTTCCAGAAGGCCTGATCCCATCCAAATTATTCTATTGAGCACAGGGATTACCCTTTAAGAGGCAGACATCATCGCCCAGTTAGTAATCTTTACCTATTCGGCAGAGGGCAGAGGAATCCTTCTGGCATAGGAGTTGCCACACTGAGCAGAGGCAGCCTATTTTGTTGAACCAGCGTATCAGTCAGCGAGACGGTTTCTGTGTACGAAAGGGAAGAAAAAAAGCCCTAAGGTTTAGGGCCCAGGCGTCTATTCTAGCCAAAGAAGAATACTATAAAACCCACAACAATTAAGACAAGGGACATTAATCTGATGAACCTTACTGTCTTCGCTGTATAGCGAAACTCGGCTCCCATCACCTGATAGGTTTCTGTCTGAACCTTTAACAATTGTTCAGGGAAAAGCATGAATAACGCCGACACAGCCCACAGAACAATGGCGCCGATAAGAGCATCTTCCATTTGAGAACCTCCTCAAAGATTTTTACTGTCTTGCTTTTATCATAAAGGCGCTCTCTAAACAAATTCTAAACAATTTCAGAACCAAGGGGACGGTGTGTGCTTTATTGCCGGTGGCTATGTTTTACTAAGGGTAAAGAGTTCTTTTAGGTCTAATTTCCCAGAAGGGGTCAGTCCCTCACCCCTTTAAAGAATTGAAGTGATTTTTTCAATTTCTGCATTGAAATGCTCATCGCTTAGGCTGCTTATGGATAAAGGGTTGTGCTCAGCAGACCTAAAATCATAGACAGGCAAGAGGCACACTTTTTATGCACTCTTTCATTGTTTTGTAACCCTTTCTGAATAGGCGACTAATGTTCCAGCAAATGCAATCACTAATCCTACAACGAAAATCCAAAACAGTAAATCAGGAATAGGCTGATTAAATAAAACCAGAAGTATCATGATGACAAGTGCTATGATCTCTATTATGATTCCGGCTTTTGCTGCCTTATTTATCTTCATAATTCTCCCTCCATATCTATTGATGAGTCTCGAAATGTGAAAAGACGGTTATCCTACTTTCGATTAAGACCGCAGGAGCGTTCTTTTTGGATTTAAATACCCGGGTACAGGCTTTCGCCCAACTGCCTTTGGGCATGGCGCAAGAAAAACAGGAAAGCAATATGGACAAGTAATAATATGATGTAGAGAATAATTAAGGGTGTATTATTGCCAAGGAGAATAGTAAGTGTAAATGGAGTGGTTAGTAAGATGGCAGCGGATGTGGCCAGAAAAACAAGCCAGAGATTGTGGCTTTCGTTGTGGAGATGTGCTAATCCATTAGAATTAGCCAGTGCTGAAACTGCGCCACAGATATAGTAGATTAACAATATAGACATAATCATTTGTATCTGGCTCAGCAATATTAAAAAAAGGTTCTGATTTGCTATCGGATTGGTTAGTAGATTTTGGTTATGCAGTTCAAAGGTGTTTGGTAATGATAAGAATATTAGGATGAGGGCAAACGGTTTTGCTTTATTATAGTTGTCATGTTGTTGTGCTAATTTATCTAATGCATTGTAAATAATAATAAACCCGACGAAATCAGGTGTTATACTAATGCCGGATATTCTCAGATCAAAAAATGCCAGGAAAAAGCCCCAAAACAAATTATTGTAAAAGGTTGCATACACTAGAGCTCACCTCGGTTCCTGAGAAGTTTCTTCATTTCATTTACCTGGAGTTGAAAATAATCGATTCTAAAGTGTGTTTGCCCTTTTTCTCCATCTTCAGTTCTAGTTAACAAGGTCAGGCCCCTGGCGAAATTAAAGTCCTGGAAATCATGTGGAGATTCCAGTGCATATTCCACATTTAACCGTCTGCCTGTAGTGACAGTGAAAGGAAACAGATCTTGGGAAATAGATTCGCCGTTTAGCCTTATATCCGGCAAATCATAATCGCCCGCAGAATCAAGCCCCACAACTTCAACCGTTTCATTTGCCACGAAATTATGATTACCGGTGTTATTGCCACCGCCTCCCCAGGATTGCCAGGCAAAGTGGCTGGGGACCGGTTCTGCGTGGAGACGAATCTGGCCAATATTGAAGGTACCTTCAATACCATTATCAAAGGTAACATTGGCCTCTTCCAAGAGTACTTCTGAAGCATCCAGAGAACTTATGAGTTCTTCATTTAGTTGAACTTGGACTTGTTTTATTAGATAATAATCACCGCGCTGCTGATACCGCACGGATGGATATATACTTAATGTTGAATCTAAAGCGGGAAAGCTTAAAAAGATAACTTCAGCCTTATCATTTGCACTAACCAAATAATACAAATCCAGTATATCTGTGTCATTATAGTTAAGCTCATAATTGTGCGGCAGAAACAGTGGCTCAGTAAGTTGGTACTGCTGAAAGGTATAAATATTGCCAACCCAAATCAAAGCTAATAATATAGCCCCTACAATAACGGATTGGACAAAACGGTCTTGTAAGTATCCTCTTTCCACTGGCATAAATCTCTGCTCCTTCTGTGTAGAAGTATTTCTTTTTGCGGTCTTTTTTGTTTAATAGATTCCCAGGATCCAGCCTTCACGGGAAACGATTTCTATTTCTTCGTCTGTGAGGGGCGGGTTAAAATAGTTATTGAGGATTCCTTTGTTGTCTGCTTCGTTTAGCCAGCGGGAGATTGAGTAGGCGTCGTGTTGGTCTGGGTTGCGGTCTTCTTTGAGGTAGCGGTTTTTCAGGATGGATGGGTATACTTCAGCGATGACGCTTTTTAGAGGTGGGATTTCAAAGCCGTCATAGGGCCAGAAATGGACGCGGTTGCCGATTTGTTGGCGGATGTGGTAAAGCCAGGGGATACCGGCATGGGAGGATTTGGCCACCTGTCCCTGTACGTCAAAGTGGAAGACACTTTTTGCTGAGGATGTCCAGGATTCTGTGAGGCGCAGGTCAGTGTTGTTACCTGTACGGGGGTTATTGTCTCTGAGGTCGTCTACATAATAGGGTTCGTGGGTGGGCCAATGCTGACAGAAATCTGTGAGGAACTCATCCCAGGTTTGTAATCCGTAGCGTTTGAAATAGGAGTCGGGGAAGGAAAAAGAATGATCTATTCCGATAATCACTAAATCCTCTTTTATTTGTTCTATGAGCCAGTGGGCCACTTCTTTTCTACTCCAGTTCCAATGCTGATTGGCAGGTTCTGAGGGTGTTTTGACTATTTGGGGTAATTGAGAGTGCTTACTGAGGTAAACCTGTAGTCCGCTTAATCGGCATTGGGGTGATCGGGCACCGGAATAGTCAATCCCTATATATTTATTAAACTGCATCTGCGGCACCTTCCTCTTTAGGTGTTTAGTTTCTATATGCGGCTAGTGTTCCAGCCAGTGCGATTACTAATCCTAGAACGAAAATCCAAAACACTATATTAGGAATGGGCTTAAATGCTTTTGTCGGAACAATAAATAAACTTTCTATAGTTTATAATTTCTACGACTATACGATAACAAATTGCACCCAAAAGCACATAGACTAAGTTGAAATCAATATTAAAAAATCTCCGAATACCAGCAAATAATAACAAGACTACAGCACAAAGTAACAGGTTTCTGATTATAATTTCGCCCGATTTAATCAAAAAATATTGAGATAACATGTAAATTACTCCCTTATTGTATTGGTATCCCCGCTTCTTATTATCTTTTTTTCTATTGAGCACAGCGATTACCCTTTAATGGCAGAGAAAAAAGCATTTGATTGTAAATCAGATGCTTTTTCTGGTGGAAAGCGTTATTTAGGTAGTTTCTCTTTCATGGGAGCCATGTAGCTGCTGGAGAGATTATATTTGGTTCTTAGGCGGTTGACCATTTCATAGAGCTTTGTTTTATAGGCTTTGTCCGCGCCGCCTGTTTTATAGATGGTACTTAATTCTGCGGTTAAATGAGGAAACTCCCTTTCAATAAAGGCAAAAAAGTGTTTGCGGGTGCTTCCTCTTAAATAGAGGGTGCCCGGTAGTACATAGTGGACATTACTTGTTTTAGCGGCTTCGAACATCTGGGTAAAATTAGATTCATTGTCGGTGATACGTGGTATGATCGGCATAACATGCAGGCCGGTGCTGGCATTGGTTTTTCTAAAGGTTTTTAAGACTTCAAACCGCTGGATACTGGTGGCGCTGCCGGGCTCTACTTTTTCTCTTATGGCCCCATCCATGGTGGTGATGGTAGCGGCTATGTTTACATACGTAATGCGGGACAACTCGTCAATGAGGTCATAATCTCTTAGGACAAGGTTTGATTTAGTTGAAATAATGGCCGGTGTTTTATATTTGATCAAGAGTTTTAGGATCTGGGGCATTAACTTAAGGTCCTGTTCTGCCGGCTGATAACTGTCGGTTACTCCGCCAATGTTTATTACTTCCCTTTGCCAGGAGTCAGCGCTAAGTTCTTTTTCCAACAGTTCAACGATGTTTTCCTTAACACAGATATCCTGGAAGAAATTCTTATCTCCCAGATGTTTGTGAGAGTACATGGCATAACAGTACTGACAGGCGTGTTCACAACCACGGTAAATATTTAAATCCCATCCGTAGGGGATTTTTCGCTTTAATTTGTTTAAAGCGCTTTGGGCTGTAATTGGTTCAACGGTTTTTGTTCTATCCATTATTCACGCTCTTTCCTGCCATGTTTGTCAACATGTACACGCTGACAATGATGCCGGCTATGGTTAAGATAATCCACATCGGCATTTCTGCCGTTGCTCCGGCAGAATAGGAGCCAACTGCCAAAACCAGGGTGTAGATGGCTCCTTTGACATTAAGAATAAACGCCAGGGCATAGCCCCAGGGCTGTTGTTTCCACAGCCAGATGGCGGTGAGAACAAAGGGGACTATGAGAAAGGGGAAATCAATGGCAAAGACAATACTGGTGGGGTGCCCTGTTATCTCCACAATCTCGGGAAGCTGTTCGGTTACAATGAAATTAAGGGATTGTATGGTGTATACAACACTTAAGCCTGCGGCTACAAAAAGCATATAGCCGCTGATCCACTTAACGGACAAATCAGCGGGAAACCGTTCTTTTATTTTTGTAATATCTAAATGGGGCAGTCCGAAAACGAGGGCATAAAGCGACAGGGTAAACAGTGTTACATAGAGCAAAAAGAAGGCATTAAACGCGGCGCCGAATAAGTAAAAGATGTAATTATAGAAAGTGTACCACAGCATGGCAAACCAGATTAAAAGGGCTCTGGGCTCCCCTTTTCTGGCACCAAGCAGGGAGATTATAAATATGGGGACAGCCACAATTAGTGTGACATAGTCATTACTGCGCCATAACGCGCTTACAAAGGCATTATCGCGGTATAGGTTATCTATTAATAGCCCTCCCACAGAGCTGATTATCATTAGAATAACAATTATACCGGATAGATTATATGGAACCTTTTGTTCTTTCATAATTAAGCCTCCTTCTTAGTAATCTTTACCTATTCGCCATAGCGCAGAGGAATCCTTTATGGTATAAGAGTTGTCACACCTCTTCCGTTGAAACAGCGTATCAGCAAGCGAAACGGTTTCTGTTTATAAAAGAGCAGAAAAAAAGCCCTAATGTTTTAGGGCAGGCGTCTGTTCTAACCAAAAAAGAATACTATAAAACCCACAACGATTAAGACAAGGGAAATTAACCTGATGAACCTTACTGTTTTAGCGGTATAACGAAACTCCGCTCCCATTATCTTATAGGTTTCTGTCTGCACCTTTAACAATTGTTCAGGGAAAAGCATGAATAAAGCCGACACAGCCCACAGAACAATGGCGCCAATAAGAGCATCTTCCATTTGAGAACCTCCTCAAAAATATTAACTGTCTTGCTTTTATAATAGAGGAGCTCTCTAAACAAATTCTAAACAATTTCAGAACCAAGGAGACCGTTGTGTGCCGTTGGCTATGTTTTGCTTAAGCTAAAGAGTTCTTTTAGGTCTGTGTCGGACATTTCAGTGAGCCAAGTTTCGCCGGCGGAGATGGTGAGATCGGCTAAGTCTTTTTTGGCTGTTAGGATGGTGTCTATTTTTTCTTCCAGGGTGCCCAGGGTGATAAAGCGGTGTACGGTGACGTTTTTGGTTTGGCCGATGCGATAGGCACGGTCTGTGGCCTGGTCTTCTACGGCGGGGTTCCACCAGAGGTCATAGTGGAGGACGTGGGTGGCGGCGGTAAGATTCAGGCCGGTGCCGCCGGCTTTAAGAGAGACCACCATTAGTGGGGTGTGGGGATTGTTTTGGAACTCTTCTATGCGTTGTTCTCTTTGTTTTGGGGTGAGGCTGCCGTGGAAAAATGGCAATGGTTGATTTAGCTCTGCCTCCAGCATGCGGATGAGGATATCACCCATTTGTTTGTACTGTGTAAAAATCAGGGCTTTTTCTCCGTCCTGGAGGATTTGGCGCAAAAGTTGAAAGGCTAATTGGGCTTTGCCGGAGTTTTGAGGATAAGGGGCACCGTTTTTGGAGAAATGGACAGGATGGTTGCAGATTTGTTTCAGTGAGGTCATTAAGGCTAAGATGCGGCCTCTTCTTTCCATGCCTGAGCTTTCTGAGACGGCGGACATTTCCCGCTCCACTATTTGCTGGTAGAGTGCTGCCTGCTGGGTGGTGAGGTGGCAATACTGGGGCTTGATGATTTTATCCGGCAGGTCGGCTATGACGTTTTTATCGGTTTTCATGCGGCGGAGAATAAACGGGGAAGTTGCTTTGCGCAGTGTTGCTACCTTTTCTGCATCGTGGTACTTTTCGATGGGGATGGAGAAGCGGCGGGAAAAAGCATCCCGGGAGCCAAGAAAGCCGGGGAGCAAAAAGTCGAAGATGCTCCACAGTTCGTCTAATCTGTTTTCCACCGGAGTACCGCTCAGGGCAATATGGCCCTGGGCGGTTATTTCTTTTATGGCCCGAGCCTGGGCGGTGTCCGCGTTTTTTATGTTTTGTGCTTCGTCGATGATTAAAAGCGGCCAGTTTAGTTTGGCAAAAGTCTTTTTGTCGTTGCGAAGAACACCGTAGGAGGTGATGACAAGGTCGGTATCGTCGGTTATTAGTTTACGGGCGGGACCGTGGCAGACTGTTGTTTTTAGGGTGGGAGCAAAACGGGCACACTCCTTTTCCCAGTTACCAAGAAGTGTGGTGGGACAGACGACGAGGGCCGGTTTTTGCAGGGCATTTTCTTCTTTTAGTTTGAGTAGGAGGGTGATGACCTGCAGGGTTTTACCCAGGCCCATATCGTCTGCCAGGCAGGAGCCCAGGCCTCTATGGTGATTGGTATAGAGCCAGCGCCAGCCTCTTTGTTGATAGGGGCGGAGATTGGCTTTTAAGTCTTTTGGCTGGGGGGGTTCCTCGATGGTGTGTAGATTGGCTAAAAGGTTTTTTAGGGTGTGGTCTGCTTCAAAGATGGCCTCTCCTGCTTCACCGGTTAAGCCGGCGCGTAATACCTTGAAGGAGTTCATCTTGGGTAAGGGTTTATCCAACTGGGTTAAGATGCGCTTCACATCGGCGGCATCCAACATGAAATAGCGGTCGCGCCAACGCACGATTCCATGGGCGTTTTGGGCCAGGGCAATAAACTCTTCCTTGCTTAAGCGCTCATCTCCCAGGGCCACATCCAGGGAAAAGTCCAGCATCTCTGCTAAGGAAAGATAGCTGACAGTTTTTTTGCGTGTTTTAGCCGTTAGGACTAAACGGGCACTTGCGGCGGTACGCAGTTCCTTGGGGAGGATGATGCTAAGGCCGGGCAATTGAGAGCTTTTGGCAGAATTTAGGAAGGTTAGCAGCTCATCGCCCGTTAGTGTAATGGGGCCGCCGTCTGCGGCGAAGAGATCTTTTAGTTCAGTGCGGTAGCGGCCGGCTATGGTGACGATGGTGCTGATGTCGGCCAGGACATCGCTTGTGGGAGAGCCAAAGGCTGTTTTGGCGGATAATATCTGGGCCAGGGGGATTGGCGTAGCCAGTGGATCATTTCTGTCTTCTACATCCAGCCAGAGACGAAACTCTTTTTGCTTACCTGTGGGTGGCTCTACCCGGATTACCGGAGAGAAACGCGACGAGGCCATGGCCAGAGGCGCCAGCCAGTCGGCCACAGCTTTTATTGTTTGTTGCTCTGTGAAACTTTGGGCTTCATAGGGGGCGTGGCAGGAAAAGGCCGCACTTATTTTATCGTCCCAAAACATCTGGGCATATTCTTGGACCAGAAATGACAGGTACAGGGAGAGTACTTCCTCCACTCCCTCCTGTCCTGAGAGTACTGTTTGGTCGGTTTTGCGATAGATCAGTGATGGCGGCATCATGGCTGCCAGGGTAGTTATTACTTCTTGGACATGTTCATCTTTTATGAGGGGACGGTAGCGGATATAGAAGTTTCCCCGGGCAAGGGGTACTGCTTCAGGGATGAAAAGAGAGAGTTTTGCCAGGATAAGTGCTGTGGAGGCTGCGGCGCTTAAAAAGCGGATTTCCGGGGTGCCTGCCATAATAAGGTTTTGGCAAAGCATCATGTCCAGTAAGGACTTTGCGGTGGTTACTTTACCGCTGATGGGTTTGATGGTAAGGTTGTTGTTTTGTGGTACCGGCACTTCATAGGTGGCATTTTTTGCGGCCATATCCTGGTGTAATGTGTCTTCGGGGTAAAAAAAGGCTTGGGTGTTCATGAGGGGGTGGCCTTTTGGGCCATAGATTAAGGTTATGTGCGTGTTTTGTATATCGGGGAGATGGTCTTTAGAAAGATTCATCTTTTTTGCTGCCGATTTGGCTACTGCTTTATAGCCATTTAGGAGTACCGTTTTAAAGTTTTCCTGTTTATAGAACAGTGGAGAGTCATTTAACATGGAGAATACTGTATTTAGCTCACTTTGTCTTTCGGCAAGGCTTGTTAGGGTAAGGTCCGGGTCTGTTGTTTTTTGAAGTGCCACTTCAGCGATGGGTATGAAGTGGTCTTTGGCGGTTGGAATCTTTTTTGGGCCGGCGGCAACTACCAGCTCCTGACGGCTTACTCCGCGCAACTCAAAGAGAATTAACGGGTCCTTGTCTACTTTGCCGGAGAGAATCAAAAAGACTGCCACCAGGTGTTTGCAGGGATTGGCCCAGTCCAGGCAGGAGCAGTTGGCATTAACTGCTTTCCAGCTGGCGGGGAACAGAGATATGTTTTGCTGTCTTAAGGTGGAGATCAAAGCATCCGGCAGACTTCCCATGCACAGCTCAGTTGCCAGGGCAGGGTTTGCGGTGATCAGTTTTTTAATGGTTTTCTTTTCTGCAGGGGAAAAGGGCTCCAACCGGATGGTAATGCTGTAGGCTGTTTTGCGCCAGGCCTGCACTAGGGCAGTGACGGTACCGTCTTTGATGTTTACCTCCCGGACCGCACCCTCGGTGGCGTAGCTTTTACCCCGGGGGAGCCGGCTGCTAAAGCCGGTATGGCGAAGGGTCTCTATCCAGTTTTTACCCCACCATGTTTTTGCAAATCCTTGTCTTGTCAAATGCGTTCTCCCCTTATGTTGGATCTAAAGGCTATGGCATGAAGAAAACCGTGGTTTCCCACGGTATAATGCTATCCCTTTATTTTATCATAAATACGGTGAATATTGTGCAATAAAACTGGCGGATATGTTTTTAATTACGGCGAAAGACATCTTCAAACTGGATAATAACAGAACTCATTTCTTTAAACATATCGACCCAATGCCTTCTTTTTACATCAATCAATCTGTCATTATAAGCAGTAAGAGTGAACTTTTTCCACCATGTTTTGTGCATAGTGGTAGCTGGTCGTCAGTACTTTAATCCTCATTTGGGTCAAAGGAATAATGAATATGACGTATGCGCCAACTCATTTCTTCTTTTTCCAGATAATATGTAGACCTGACCCCCGGTTTCGGTTTGTCTGAGTATCTTAATGTAACAATAATGCAGGCACTATTATTGTTCTCATAGACAATCATATTCTCATAAAGCAGATTAACAATATTTCCTGTTTCAAAGAAATGTTTGACTTTTTTTAGATGGTCATCTATATCAAATGAATCGCAATCTTTATGATTATCAAAATAGATTATATCTCCGTCATTAGCATGGATTTTTCTTAATTCACTTAAATCTTTTTCATACCAGCATTTATTATATGAAGCTAGAAAATCCTCAAATTCCTGCAATCTTTCTCTTGTTACTCTCGGCATATAAAATCCTCCTATTTTAGGCTAGGCCATCTCCGCTAATGAATACAGGGTCATTAAGCACTCCTAGAAATCGTTCTTAGGAATCCATAAAAATCACCTCCCTGCTTCTCTCAGCTTACATCTGTAATTAACTCATGTCAATATAAGTTAACACTATACAGGCTAAGGTGACTTATTAATCGAAAAATAATAGAAAGAACACAGGGGAGGCAAGAAGACTGCGATCCTTAGCAGCTTCGCAAACTGCGAAGCGTTATAATTTCCCGGTATAAAAAAGGAGCCTGCCTTGGTTGAAGCAGGCTCCTATTTGGTTAGTTAGACTTTTTTTACTGCATCGAGGAAGATTTCTGTGGCTTTGTGGGCGTGTTCGCGGGTGAGAACCAGAGAGGGCATAAAGCGGAAGACGTTACCGTAGCGGCCACAGGGGACCATGATGATGCCTTTGTTGAGAAGGTCCATCATCAGACCGCCCATGGTGTCCCCGTCAAGCGGTGTGCGGGATTCTTTGTCTTTGACCATTTCGATGCCGATCATTAAGCCTTTGCCACGGACATCACCGATGGTTTCGATGTCTTTTGCGGCTTCGCGGATCTGGGCTGAGATTTCTTCGCCCAGTTCGGCGCAGCGGTTGATGAGGGCCTTGTCATTTTCAGTGAGGATTTCGATGTTGGTCAGGGAGGCGGCGCAGGTCATGGCATTGGCCGCCCAGGTATTCGGCTGGGAGTAGTCGGCTACTTTTTCAGCCAGGTCTTTGCGCAGGGTGAGGCCGGCCATGGAGACGTCGCCGCCCATTCCTTTGCCCCAGGTGATCATGTCGGGCTCGACGTCGTAGTGTTCGATGCACCACATTTTGCCGGTACGGCCAGCGCCGGCCTGGACTTCGTCGGAGATGTAGAGGGCTCCGTGTTTTTCACAGGCTTCCTTGACTATTTCCAGGTACCCCGGTGGGGCGGGCACATAGCCGGATTCGCCCTGTTGGGCTTCGATGATTAAGGCCCCCACGTCGTCGGCTCCGGTGTAGGGAGTGTTTAGGACATAGTCGACGTATTTGGCGCACTGGAGCTTACAGCTGGGGTATTCCAGACCAAAGCAGCAGCGGTAGCAATAGGGGTAGGGCAGATGGATCACACCGGGCATGAAGGGACCGTAGCCTTTGCGGTACTGGTCGCCGGTTGTCAGAGAGTTGCCACCAAGCCAAACGCCGTGATAGGCGCCGTGGAAGGCGACAATCTGGCTGCGTCCGGTAATGCTGCGGACAAACTTGATGGCGGTTTCCACAGCACCGGAGCCGGACTGGGTGAAATAGGTGGTGCAGTTATCACGCAGGCCCGGCGGTGCAACGGAGGCTACTTTTTTGGCCAGTTCGGTGCGTTTAATGTTGGACATATCACCGGCGTGGAGCAGCTTGCCCATTTGCTCCTGCATGGCGGAGATGACTCGGGGGTGTAGGCGGCCAACGGAGTTTACGGCCACACCGGCGGTGATGTCGATAAAGACATTGCCGTCTGGATCTTTGACGGTTGCGCCTTTGCCCTCGGCATAGACCATGGGGTAGCGGCCTGCGCCGCGAGCCATGGATTCATAGGCGAAGGAATCTTCAAGAACTTCGCTTCCTTTGGGGCCGGGTACCTTTGTGACCATTTTCGGTGCTTCATCATACGACAAAGCGGCGAGATCTTTTTCATTAATCATTGGACACTCTTCCTCTCCTCTGGGTTCCATCTACTTTGCAGTTTTGAGAACTGCATGATGTTACGAAATATTATACTATGAATGATAGGTAGCAGAAAGAAATATTTCATTATTCATACGAATCTTTCATGATGTGAAACTCAATAGGGTTAATGGGTGGACTGTGAGAAACTGACCCCAGGATTGTAATCCGTTTATCGCAGCAAAGATAAGAAGCACTGTCCGTCCATAGAAGAAACCGCCGGTCAAATGACCGGCGGTTTCTTCTATTTCCGCCAAAAAGTTGAACAGTCTGCCTTATCCAAAATATTAAAACGGATCTTCTCAAGTAATGAAAAATCAACAGAGTTGTCCCACTTGATACGTATCAACTCCTTGGTGTGATCATAGCCGGCCTTCACAATCTCATCAGAGAAATGATTAATCCCCGCCCTTTCAGGGGCCACAGCCAAATGATATTTGGCTACACTAAAGCCGATAATAAATGTGCCATGATCGGTGAACATAGGCTGATTCCAGGCAATTTTTGGTCTTAGCTGAGGAAATTTCTTAGTTACCCACCTTAAAACTTCCTCCATCCGGGCCCGGTGCTGCGGGTTATCAATACGAGCTAAGTATTCTGCAAAAACCTCCATGCTGTATCCCTCCTCCACAGTTTAGGAGTCTTTAGTACATCTTAACTCCGGTGCCGGTGCCCTCGTCTTTTTCCAGGGATATTGTGTTTTCTGTGAGGGTATCAAAAGCGTCGTCATGGCTGATAACAAAGAGCTGCTCAAATCCTTTGGTGGACTTTTGAATGGCCATGGCCAGGTTTTGGCGTCTGGAAGAATCCAGGTTTGTTGTTGGCTCATCAAAGAAGCCCAACTTCACATCGGAGAGCATCTTCATCAGGGCAAGCCTGACCGCTAATGCTGCGGTCATTTGCTCGCCGCCGGAGAGTTGTTTAAAGACGCGAACTCTTTCTTTGGCATGGAAGTTATCTTTAAGCTGCAGTTCATACTCTGAGGCCCACTCAACCTGAACATTTTCGTTGGAAACATGCCGGTAGATTTCATTGGCCTCGGCGGACAGGTACTGGCGGTAGACGTGGGCCACAGGGTCCGCCGCATCTTTTATGGTCTCTCTGATGGTTTGGGCCAGTTCCCTGGTTTTATTCTTGACCAGGAGTTTATATCTGTTTTGCTCCCATTGTGATTTCTTCTTTAATAACTCATCTAATTGCTCTTTTAGGCGCTTGGCGTCTTTTTTAATTTGCTCAAGGTAAACTTTGAGTTCCGTTACCTGTTCGCTTGCTTTTTTTAGCTCATCTTTGATGTCCTGATGCTTTGCTGAGTCATAGTGGCTTAGCAGCTCATTTAGTTCTGCTTGCAGGGCTTCAATTTTTTGGTTAGTTTCACTGACTGTGGCTTGGCATTCTTTTATCTCCTGCTCGATTATTTCCAATCGCTCTGAGGCCTGCTTGTTTTCATTATATAAGTCGTAGGATTTTTGGTCGTTTTCCAGGGCTTTTTTCAGGGAATCTACTTTATCTTCCACCTGGGAAAATTGCGCCAGGCTATCCGTTAGCTTATCTATCTCTTTTTGAAGTAATTTCAGGTTTTCTCTTCTGGTTTCCAATTCGGCATTCTTATCCTTTAGGTGCTGCTCTTGGTTCTGGTAGTCTTTTATTTCGTTTAAGCAGAATTCGTGCTGCTGCTTAATCTCCTGCTCTTTTAATCTTACAGCCTGCAAAATATCGCTTAGCCATTTTTGATATTCTTTAACCTGTTCCTGGGCTTGTTCCAGCCACTTTTGGGAACCTGCCTCCAGCTGGTCCCATTTTGTTAGCCAGTCTCTGATTTGTCCGGCATCATCCAGGCCCGCTCTTTCTATTTCTGTAAGCAGGTCTAAAATGGCCTGGCAATGTAGCGGCTGATAATTAAAGGGCTCTACTGTGATAAAGTCTTTAGCAGAGAGCCAGAGGTTTATTTCATTAACCAGTTGTTCTAATGCCAGGTATTCTCTTTGCCCGGTTTTTATTAAATCCAGTGCTTCTTTGAGGGAGACCTTTTTTACTAACCGGCGCAGTTCTTCTGTTTTTTCTTCCTGGAGTTTTTCTTTTTTCTCCATTGTGCTTTTTTGATTTCTGGCCAATGTGAGCTGGTCCTTTAGCTCATCATGTTTCACTTTTTGTTTTTCATGTTGAGCCAGCTGCTCGGTTAGCTGGGCTAGCCCTTCTTCAATTTCTTTTAGTTCGTTGGCAAAATAGCTGCTTAAATCCCCGGCTACTTTTTGGCTGGGGCAGGCCTCCTGGATAATTGGGCAGCGCCCTGCAGCTAAGTGGGTCTCATTTTGGACAAGGGCCTCTTTTCTTGCTATCAGGGAGGATTTCTTTTGCAATAACTCTTCTCCCTTGGCAATTGAAGTTACAAGCAAAGAAAGGTCTTCTTCCTTTTGGGGCAAATCTTGAATCTCGTTTTGAATTTCCTTAATTTCAGCAGTTAATTCCTCCACCGACTGTAGGGCGTAGTGTGCATCTGCCATTAAACTGCTGTTGTTATTAAACCAGGTTTGCCAAGGATCAAAAAACCGGGATACTTCTCTGGTTTCCCAGGACATTACCCGCTTAAGGTCGTCTTCAATTGCCTGCAAACTTTGGGCTGTGGCGGATTCTTTAGTTTGCAAGGCTTTAAGCTTGTCTTGCAGCTCTTGGGCTCTTAGCTCATTGTTTTTTGTCTCTACCTCAATACCTTTTTCTTCGGTGGAATGATCTTTTGCAGCTTTGTCCAGATCTTCTTTTAGGGCATCCCTTTGCTTTTTCTTTTCTTCCCACCCTCTTAGATCTTGCTGGTTATTCTGGTAGCGCAGATAGGCCTCTTTTGTCTCTGCCAGGATATCCCGTGCCTTTTTTGCTTCTTTTTTTTGTTTGTCTAAGGAGTCCATTTTTTCTTTTAGGGAGATAAGTGTCTGCTCTAAAAGGTTTTTCTCATTTTGCCGGGCATCTATTGTTTCCTTTAACTTGGTCCACTCTGTGTCTTTTTGTTCCAGTTGCTGCTTTTTTTGTTGCGCTGCCGCATAGTTTTGGGTTTGTTTTTCATATTCCTGCTGGTTTTTAGTGATTTCTTCTTGGATTGTGGGAATGTCTTTTATTTCTTCTTCCAGGTGCTCTGTTATGGCTTTTAGTTCCTTTTCTTCTCCTTCAATATAGCTTTTCAGGGATCTGCTTTTTTCAAAGGCTTCACGGTAGCCGGCAACTTTTAGGATCTCATCAAAAATCCTTTTGCGGTTTGCGTTGGTTTCTAAAAAGGGCGCGGCAAAAAGCCCCTGATTAACAGCGATTACCTGCTCAAAAATCTTTTCCAGGCTATCTTCCGGATCTATGCCGATGCTCTCTTTTATCCAGCGGGAAACGTCATCACTGCCGTGGAGTTCATCAAGGCAAGTGTTTGTTTCTTCATCATAGACTTCCCATTTCAAGGTTTTTGTGGTTTTGTTGAACTTACGGATGATCCTGTAGAGCCTTTCATCCTTTGCTTCGATGAGAGCCTGGATTTCGCCGCTCTTTTTGCCGTCCCGGACAAATTGTTTGGCATTGTAGGGTAAAAAGTTAAACAGAACCAGTCCGATGGCCTCAATGATGGTGGTCTTTCCCGCTCCGTTTACACCGGAAATAAAGTTTAGACCCTCCTGAAAGTTGATGGTCTCATCCTCATAACATTTGCAGTTTTTTAAGTGAAGTTCATATATTTTCATTACGCTTCACTTCCCTCATCATTGGATTCCATTGCAGCAGCCACTTGTTCTTCACAATCCTGAACCAAATCCTCTGCCACAATTTTTTCTGCCAGACTTTCAACAAGAGCAGAGACGGACTGCTCATCTGCCTCTTTTAGGATGAGTTCCTTAACGTTTCGGGAGAGATCCACCAGCTCATCTACCCAGGGGGACAGATTACCTTTTTCCATAAAGAGGCCGCGCAACACTTCCCGTTCCAAATCATCCCGATTCATTTCAGGGCCATCGGAGGTGGCGTGGTGGCTGCCTTTCATCACAGCGTTATTTACCACTTCCACAATCAGGCAGTCCAGGGTGTTGGCTATTTTTTCTTCCAACAGCTTAGTATCAATGGCCAGGGGATTAAAAGGGGTATAGCCTTTAATTATCAGCTGGACAATGGGGCGGCTGTCTTCTTTTATATCCAGCTTGTCCACTTCTTCATCACAAAGAGCGTAAACTTCATCTAACTCTTCACACCCGGAAACATTAACGGCCAAGGAATGAACGGGGCGCTTTAAACTGGGAACAAAGGTTACATTTTTTTGGCCATCGGCAAAAACAACATGGTAAAAACCTTTTTCCTTAGCGCCTTCTCCCACATCCCAGCACTCCGGACTGCCGGGATTATAGATCCAGTGGTCTAGTTCGTAGCGCTGATGGATATGGCCCATGGCCACATAATCTATTTTTTCTTTTAATAGCGCAATATCTTCATATTTTATGCCGCCAAGATGCAGCAGGTTATTGACGGCTGAATGCAGTAGTAAGATAGTAACCTCTTCTGATTTTTCCAGCTGCTCATTAAGCTCAGAGAGCCTGCGGGCGGTCATAGAACCCTGATAACCAAGGCCCACAAACCTAATCCCGGGAAATGCCACCAGGCTTCCACCCTGTTTTTGTTCATATGCCTCCAAAACAAGATCTCCCTGGTCAAAGCGAGGGTTTAGCAGGTAAAAGTATTCTTGTTGGTTTAAAAAATCCATCCAGGAATCTCCCTGGCCGTAGGGAGCTTTATCGTGGTTTCCCTCAATGGCAATTACCCGAATTTCTTTTTTTCTGAGTCTGTTTAATCCGTCAATGGCCTGACTTAGCGTTCTGGGATTAATACTGCGCTTATTAAAGAAATCACCGGCGATAACAAAATAATCCACCCTGTTTTCTATGGCATAGTCTACGATATTTAAAAATGAGCGGTGAAAGTCATGAAATCTTTCTTCGCTGTTATATTGATCAAAGCCTAAATGAATGTCTCCGCAATGAATCATACTGATGGTCATTTGATCACTCCCTGAAATTCAAAGTTCATCTGCTTCGGCCATTTTTGGGTGATGGCCTGCACATTTACAAATACCGCCCGCTCTTTTGCAGTATGCAGGCAGAGTCAGGCGGTATTTACAGATAAGTTGATATTATTTAATTTCTATTCAGGACTTATCATTCCTTTATTTTGAGCATTATGAACCGAAGAAAAACGTGACCCGTGAGTTAAGCAGCTTCGTTCTTCAGCTTGGTTTGCTAAACAGCGTTTCAATATCAAAAGAAAGCCCTGTGAAACTTGGGTGAGAGAAAGTGCCTGTGTGAGCTCTGACCATGGACACATAATGTCCCTCCCGCAATTCATAAGCCTCTATAATGCCTTCTTCCGGATCTACAATCCAATAATGAAGGATTCCCGCTGCCTGATAGTGGTTCAGTTTTAGGACCCGATCCTTTTTGCCGGTAGAAGGTGAAATAACTTCCACAACCAACTCCGGAACAACATCTATCGGGTTATTTTGGGGAGGCCTGCTGCCCGGCAGGTATAATAAATCAGGTTGTACCACAGTATACTCGGCTAAGGAAAGATCGAGCGGGGCATCAAAAACTTCGCCCTTTGGATCCACCTTGAAAAAGTAATCTTCCAGTATTCGCTGCAGCCGTCTGGAAACACGTTGGTGGTGAAAGGTCGGAGAAGGATCGCGCAAGAGTACTCCGTCTATAATCTCATGGCGATAGCCAGGCTCTTCTGGGAGTTTTGCATAATCTGCATAGGTTAGTTTCTTTTTGTCCTGGTAGGGAGCTGATTCTTCCTTGGCAAGAGCACAAAAATCTTCTCCCGACAACGCTTTTAGCACACTCTGTTTATTATACCGGTACTGCCTTTGACCAATCTCCACATAAGGAATTCTTTTTTCCCGGGTATATCTCCAGATTGTATCTACAGAAAGCCTTAAAGAATCGGCTAACTCCTGAGCTGTAATAAGCTCTCGGGAATCCATAAAAACTCACCCCCCAGTTGCTTTCAGTTTACAACTATTATTAACTCTTGTCAATATAAGTTAACAAGATGCAAGCTAAAGGACTCATTGCCGGTAGAATAGTAAAAACAACACAAAAAGGGAAAAACTTATGGCGGCCAAAAGTCCACAATTACAGAAAATGAGCTGGTTAACAAATGACCCGCCCATGGTACGATTATTATGCAATTTTGTATCCCGCTTAATCGTCCTTCTGAAATAGCATGCTACCTTACAGGCTCTATGGAGTAATGTATCCACAGAGGCCTGGAACAAACTTAAAATATATTTAGTCCAATAAACCAGGGGGTGTTTCTATGAAGAAAATTTGTGTTTTGGTTATCTGTGTGGCGATTTTTATCATGGTGGCAGGGTGCAATCGATTTATTGAAGGCACTGATTTTACCGCCACAGTGCTTGAGAATGAGGACACTTCATTATTGGTGGAACCTGATGAGGGCTCTGCTGAATTAAGCTCTGCGGACCGTATTTTTGTTTACGTCGGTGAGGCGGAACTGGTGGATGCTCAAGGCAGAGAAATATCTGTTGGGGATATAGAAAGCGGAATGCGGGTCGAGATTTATTACACAGGCGGTGTTGCCGAGAGCTATCCGGCACAGATTCACGGAGCTTATAAAGTTAGGCTACTGGAAAACTAATCGAGCTCTTCTGAATACTTATAGGGAAAAATGGTCCGTCTATTTTTGCGGATTGCTAAAATTGTTTTTGGCTATTGATTTAAGAAAGCGGGAAAAATCCTGTAGATTTTCCTGTAGTATCTTGTATACTTCCTTTTCATTGATGTCGTGATAGAGATCTACAACTCTGTTGCGAAACTTAATCATTTTAGTAAACAGTTCTTCTTCTGCTTCTGAGAAATATCCTTTTTCCCGTAACAACCTGATGGAATCAGCGCTTTTATCAGGAGTGCCCCAGCGATTTCTGGCAATGATATGGTTGGAGATGTCCAACATTGCTTCAATGGAAACCTGTAACAGGTGCTTTGCTGTTTCTATATTACGAAAGTCTTCAATAAACTCCTGTGACGACAGTTGCTTTAGGTAAGCCAGCTTCTCGAGATTGGCTTCAATGTATTGAACTTTTTTGCGTAGCACGTCTTTATTCACCATCCCGGTACGCCTCCCTAAAGGACTGATCATAAACCCGATTAAACTTGTGAAGGGTGATGGCATAATCCTGGTAATATTTTATAACTTTCTCTATAAAATCACAGGTTGCAATATAGTCGCGTTCATAGATGATTTTACCTTCGGAAATTACATTAAACTGAAGCGATAATGGTGCTTTATTCAGATTTACCAAGTCCACCCTGTCTGTGTCCAAAGCGATTGAAAGCTTACTTAGCAGATCTGCTTCATCGTCAACAGATACCTTTTTATTAAAGTAGACGGCAAAATCAATATCACTGAGAGGCGTTTGATACTCTGTACCGTAGGAGCCGAATAAAAATACTGTTTGCACATGGGGTAGTGCAGGAAACAGTTCACGCAAGGCCAAGAGTTTGTCATCTAATTTCAGCATTTCCGACATAAACCCACCTCCAGTTACCATAATTATATCAGGGAAAAACAGGAAGAGCAAAAACATTTCAGTTCAAGTCAACAGCCTAATCCTATATAGATGCATAAAACATTTCATCTATCAGCAGAATACCTTTAGCTTTTACCCTCTCCCCCGTCATCTCTTCCCACCTTTTGGCGTATTCTTTTAGCTGCGGGGTGTAGTAGTTGACTAATTCCTGGCGGTGGACATCGTCGCGGACTGTGTCGGTTTTGTAGTCTACCAGGACCCAGCCTTCTGCTTCGCGGAAGGCCAGATCAATGGTGCCGGTGAGGTAGTGGTCATTTTCGTAGATGCCAAAAGGTATTTCGGTGTGCTTTTCGGAGGCGCTTTGCACGCGCTGCCAAAATGGTGTTTCTGTTATTTCTTGAAGAAGTGTAAGCACTTCTTCTTTTTCATCTTCAGCGCGTCCTTCCTGCTGCAGTAATTGGGGAATCAGGGCTTCCAGGTCTATGTTTTCGTACTTAACCAGGGCTTCTAGAGCATTGTGGATTACGTTACCCCAGCTCATACCGCGGCCGGTGTGCCGGCGTTCGGGAGCTTGGGCGTCTTTGGTTAGGTCCGTTACCGTGCAGCGGGTATAGGTGGGGGTAATTACCCGGGCAATGTTTTCCTGGATTTGTTGGTTTACGGCTTGGAGGGTTTCCGGTGTGATCTGGGTTTGCGGTTCTTCTTTTGCAGGCAGTTGCACTTGGGGGATGTCCAGGGTTGGGATGCTTTCCATGAATTCTTCCAAAGGGTGCCAGGGGCTTTTGTCTGCTTTGGCCGGGTAGGTGCTGATGATGAGGATGTTTTTGGCGCGGGTGGCGGCAACATAGAGCAGGCGTGCTTCCTCTGCCTGTTGGTAGAGGGTTTCTTCGGCTTGGTGTACTTCCCAGTTGGTGGGTTGGGCAAATATTTCGGAAGCGTAGTTTTCCCGTTTGCTGATTTGCAGGTAGCCCTTTGGGGTTCCTGATGTGCGGGAGACGTGGAGGTTTGGTTCGCGGGTGACCGTTTTTCCGGGGTTAGCCAGAAAGACTACCGGTGCTTCCAGCCCTTTTGCTTTGTGCAGGTTCATGATGCGCACCGCCGGGGCGATGCCCGCTTCCACGTCCAGCTCCTCTTCCATGCCCGCTTCCAATAGCTCACTGATAAAATCTACGGTGGCGGGGAAGGTGGTTTGGCCGTTTTGTTCGCGGCTGCGGATTAGCTCCAGGAGCTGGAGAATATAGCCGGTGCGGCCTTTGCCCATGCTGCCGGCCAAGGCATAGGGAATTAAGCCCAGGTCGGAAATGATGTTTTCAATGGCACTGCTGGGCGGCAACTCGCGGGTCCAGGCGCGGTATTGTTGGAGTTTTTCCCAGATGGGGATGAAGCTTTCTACTGTGGGGTCGTCGGGGATTGGGGAAAGTAAACAGAAACGGCCGTTTGCTTTCTTTAGCCGGTAGAGGTCCTCATCGCTTACGCCAAAGAACAGGCCGCGGAGCGTGGCCACCAGAGGCACCGGGTTGTCCGGGTCGGCCAGGGCTTGTAGAAGGAGATGTAATTCCTGTAGTTCCCGGGAAGCGGCGATGTCGCTGGCGCCGGAGAGGGAAAACGGGATGTTGTACTCTTCTAAGGCGCGGGCGTAGAGAGACATGTAGTCTTTATAGCGCACCAGGATTAAGAAATCGTTTGGTGATGGTGTGGCAGACAGGCCTGCCTGTTCTTCCTCGGCGGTGCGGGTCAGGGTTACGTTTCCGTCCAGGCAAGTGCGTATCCAGGCGGCGATGCGGGCGGCGTCTTCTGAGACGATGGTTTCCTGTTTGTGGTAGGTGATACCGGGGATTTCAATTTTAAAGATTCCGCCGGTGTTGTCCGGGTGGTTTTTACGGACGGGCTGCATGGGAACGGCGTCTGCCTGGTATGGAGCAACCGATTGGGTCAGGAGGTCATCAAAGACCGGATTGACCCAGTCAATGATTTCAGTAAGGGAGCGGAAATTGGCGGTGAGGTGTAATACTTCACCGTTTGCTTTTTTTATCAGGTCTTTAACCCGGTTGTAGGTGTCGATGTCGGCGCGGCGAAAGCGGTAGATGGACTGTTTAGGGTCCCCCACCACAAAGAGGGCGCCGGGTTTAGGCGAGATTTTGGTCCAGTCGGTTTCAGTGAGGTCACAACCGGTGAGAAACATCATGATTTCAGCCTGGATGGGGTCGGTATCCTGGAATTCGTCTACTAACAGATGGGTGTAGCGGTTTTGGAAATAGCCGCGCACTTCACTGTTGTTTTTTAGCAGTGCGGCGGTGCGCATTAAAAGGTCCTGGAAGTTGACCTGGTTTTCCCTTTGGCGCACGGTTTGGAAATGGGCTACGGCGGGCAAGAGGAATTCCAAGAGATGGGGATAACGGTATTCCCACCACTGGCGGAGGGTGGGCTGGATGTCGCTTTCCCGGAAATGATCGAAAAAGGCCTGGATTTGTTTGGCGGTCTCTTTGGTGAGCCATTTTTTTTGCACTACTTTTTTCTTTTTGTTTAGTTTGGACAGCAGGCGAATCAGGTTGCGGTCATCACTTAAGTCAAAAAAGCGTCGCCAGCGCAGAGCCTGGCGCAACAGGCGCTGGAGTTGGTCCCAGCCTCCATCAGGGGGATTTAGCGGTAGTGCTGTTTCGGCTAAGAGCAAGAGATCGTTTAGGGATTTGCGGGCCGGGGCAAAGTCGGGGTATGATGCGGAAGTTGTGGCCAGTTCCACATCGGGATAGAGGGTTAGCTGGTGGTAGGCTTCTTTTAGGTCCTGGGGTGAGACATCTATTTGGCGGATTTGTTTTAAGAGTTGGGGTTGGGTAAAACGCACTTCCAGGAGGTACTCCTCCCAGGCGGTCTGGGCCAGGATCTTCTCTTCCAGTCCTTCAATTTCGGTAAAGTCCGGGGACATGCCCGCTTCCACCGGGCGCTCGCGCAAAAGCCGGGAACAAAAGGAATGGATGGTGCCTATAAAGGCGCGGTCCAGCTGGGAAAGAGCTGTTTCCAGGGTTTGTTTGGTGGTGGGGTCCGTTGTGCTTTGGTACTCCTTTTCCAGCTTTTCCTGAAAGCGCTCCCGCAGCTCACCGGCGGCTTTGCGGGTGAAAGTGACGGCGGCCATGTTTTCCATTTGGCATTGACCGGTAGAAATTAAGGCGGTCATGCGTTGGACCAGGCTGGTGGTTTTACCTGAGCCTGCACCCGCCTCCACCAGGAAGGTTTCAGTTAAGCGGGTTTTAATGGCCTGGCGGGCCTGTTCATCTTGGAGTTGTACCCTATTCATAGTCTTCTAACCCCCTCCAGGCATCCAGATCGGGATGCTCTTTTTTCTCTTTGGCTTGTATGCTTGCTTGTGGGTGTCTGCAGACAATTTTAAAATCACAGAAAGTGCAGCGGTTCTGGTCATCGGTGGCACAAAATGTGCCGGTGGCCACAATGTCCAGTCCTTGGCTGAGAAGCTCCAGGATCTGGTGGCGGTTGGCCTGCAGGCGGGCAAAGCGCTGGCCTTCCCCTTTGTCTGTGGGAAACAGGTAGCCGGAGGCTTCCACTTTTGCGTTGTGGTCTGTGCCGGACTGTTTGAGGATGGCTTCGGCGGCAAAGGCATAGAGGGCGTGTTGGATCTGGCGGCCCTGCTTAAATACTGCCTGTTCTTCGTAGCCGTAGGTGCTGCCGGTTTTAAAGTCCCAGACCTGGTAGAGGTTCTCTGCGGTGCCGTAGTCGATGCGGTCGATGCGGCCGCGGATGCGGATTTCTTTGCCGTCGGACAGGGTGACGGTAACCGGCTCGGAGAGGCCCAGTCCCGCTTCTTCTGCTTCCTGTTGGCCAAAACCAAAGGGCACTTCAAAGAAGGCGGGCTTGGTCTGGGCGGACTCTTCTACGCGCCAGAAGACTTCCAGGCCGCGGAGGAGCTCTTCTTTCTCGTGCTCAAAGACCATGTCGCTGGGCGGCGGCAGGGTTTGTTTGGTTTGATTGATGAGGTCTTCGGCTATGGATAGCAGTGTTTGTTTGTTGGGAGGCTGGGGGTTATCCGGGTTGTGTGTTTGGCGCAGGTAGGTGCAGTAGATGTCGTGGAGTAAGGAGCCGCGGGTTAAGGGGTCCAGCCAGGTGCCGGGATCGTACTCTGCATCCTCCGGTGGTTGGATGCGCAGTACGTAGCGCAGAAAGTAGCCGAAAGGACAGTTGGCCAGGTTTTCAAATTGGGTGGCAGACAGGGTCAGGGTTTGGGAAATGCGGGGATCGCGGTCCAAATCCGGGTCTACCCTGCCGTCATAAGGGGTAAAGTCGGTGCCTGCTCTGTGTTGGTGGGCTTCTAATCCGGAGGCAATGTGGGGATAACAGGCTGTTACCGTGTTAATGTTGTGGGCAGAGAGATTTTTAAGCGTGGTTGTTAACCACCATTCTTCCAGGGTGGTGAATTGGTCCGGTGATGGGGCCAGAAAGCCGGCCGGTGTGGTGAGTGATTCTTGTAGAGCGGAGTAGTCGGCGGTGGGGTTGTTGGTTTGCAGGCGGTGGGCCTGCAAAAGGATGGCGGCGGGGGAAGTATGGCGGCCTTCTACTGTATCGTAGGATGGGTAGCTGAGGATGATTTGGCCGCGGCGAGAAGACAGGTAGCGGGCCAGGCGGTATTGTCTTTTGGCAGGTTCGTGGGTCAGAAGGGATAATTCCGGGTGGATCTGCTCTCTTTCCTGGTCTAGAAGGACCGGATCCTGCAGGCCGGAGCCTGGGAAGTTGGCGTCCAGGCCCACCATGAAGGTTACCGGGCGGTGGGTAAAGGCTGCCTGGTTTAGGCCGGTGATGTGTAGGTGGCCCGGTTTAGGGGGTGAGGCGGCGGTGTGGAGAGTATCCAGGACCTGATGCAGGCGGCGCAGTGCTTCGCGCAAAGGGAGTGTGCCGCTGAAGGCGTGGGCTGCTTCGGTGAGGGTGTCCTGGATGGCGGCCAGTGCCAGGCCGTCTGTGGGGGAGCTGATGCGGGCGTAGGTGGAGGTGGTCTGGGAGATTCCCCGGCAAAGCTTAGGGAAGCTGACGTTACCGTCGGTGGCGTCGGGGATGCGGGAGAAGATTTGGGTTAGGGTTTGTTTTAGTGTAGATACATGCTCGGCTTGTTGGTGGAGATATTGGGCGTAGGGGTCGTTTCCTTCATTGGTGGCTGCGGTTGCTTTTTGCAGGATGGATTGATGAAGCGATTCTGTGCAGGGTATGTAGCGGCTGCGCTCCCAACCGATGTTTGCCTGGCGCAGCAGACGGGCTTGTGTGGTGGCTGAGGTCAGACGCATGTCGCCGCTGGTCATCAGTTGGTGAAGGATTAAAGAAGTGTAGCGCTCTTCTATCCAGCGGATTAACTGCAGGGTGAAGCGGCCCGGCCGGGTAAAGCCTAAGGGAATACCTTCGGCAAAGGTTACCGGTATGTTTTGGCTGGCTGTGATGGTTAAGATCAGGGGAATATATTTGGTGCTGGTGTGGCAGACTACGGCGTTATCTAAGGGGATGTTTTCTTGTTGCAGATGGCGCAGAACCTGACGGATTTCGTTTGTCTGACCGTAAGCACGCAGGATGGTAAGCTCCGGGGGTTGCGGTGAGTTTTGGGGGTCAAAGAGCCAGGACAGGGGGCTTTGGGGAGTAGGTTGTGGTGTGGTAAAAGTATGGCTGTGAGAATGGTTTAGGACTGGGTCCTGAGGGAGGATAATTTGCTTGTGGGATGTCAGGTGTTTGACAAAGGTCAGCTCCAGCGGTGATAGATCCAGGTCTTCGGGAATAAGGTAGTAAGGACTGCTGTTTGTTTTGGTTTGAAGGGCTATGTTATAGATGGTGGCGGCATCAGCCCAGTTTAGGGAGGATAGTTTTTCTTCCCAGAGAGTAAGGACTGTGATTATTTCCTGGCCTTTACAGGGGTCCACAAAGGATGATTCGTTTAGTTGGGAAGCAGTGATGCCGGTGAGGCGTAGTTCTTTGATGGTAGGGTAGAGTACTCGGGTCAGGGAGTTTTGGTTATGTAGTTCGGCAAAATATTGGAGTTGGGAGTTAGCCCGCATTTGTTGGAGGATTTCTTCTAAGAGGAACAGGAGTTGTCCTTCGGTGGGAATGGTTATGTTTTTGGTAAGTAGCATGGGTTTGGCCTGTTCTGTGGCCAGTTCCAAGGGTGTGACGGGACGCAGGTTTAGCCAGGGCACATTCTCTTTGCTCAGGCTCTCCAGGAGTTGATGGCCGGTGGAGAGAGTATTGCAGAGCAAAAGTTTTTCCTGGATTTTATGGGTCCGGCAGATTTGGGCCAGGGTTTTTAACAGGATGTTCATGGAAATCCCCCTTATGAAGATGTGGTAAAGATTATACCCTACGGGCAAGACATGCTTGTGTCCCAGATAAATAGCAATAATTACCTATTAATTCTTGGCTTGCAGTACGTTTCCCTCTCTGTTTGTGCAACAAAAAAAAGTGCCTTTAATGATACATGGCACTTTCCCTTTCCTGTGATTGTCGTAGTGCAGCTGTGTCCCTGATTTCCTCTGATGTATACTCTGTGGGTTGGAGATAATTATTTAGGGGCTTAGGATCAAACAGTGAAGCATGGCCCATTTTAGCCACCAGTGCTGTGGTAGTTATGCCATAAAGGGCGTGGCTGAACATGTATGCTAAATTACTTGCCGCATCTTTGGGTTTTACTTTATTGTTTGGGAAAACGCTAAGTAAGGCAGTTATTGTGGAGCCAACGGTTATTCCAGCCAGAACTCCTTTGGGAATTACATGGTCACGGCCTGTTTTAGATAGAAGATAGGTGGTTCCTATACCTCCTATTGATCCCAGGCCAAAATCAAAGAGTAGGCCCAACAACTGTCCGTTAACATTTGTAGCCTCTTTTTCTTTTGATACCCAGACACCTGCGGCGGTGGAGCGAAATGACCTTTTTGACAGCTTTTTACTGAGCATAAATTCATCCGATGCAGTTTTAATTACATTCCCAGCTAGCCCGGCAACCATGCCTAATATTATCCTGTCTCTGATTTTCATCTTTAGTTAGTTTAGTTCCTCTCCTTTTTTTTATTTTTGGCTACCAGCCAGACTTTATGCTTTTTAAAAATGGTACATATAGGTGGCCTTCCATTATCTTGGTTTTGCTAACATTTAGAATGAGTATTTGCAGTAACCACTGTACAGCAGGAGTTTTTTTCCTGAAGTGGAAAGTTTGAAAACAGGAGTGTATATGGAAAGGGTGATGCTCATGGATATGAAACTCTTTGGCTTCCTGTACAGCTATTATACCGTTGAAGTATATTTGCCATTATTAAAAAAGCATAATCCCATTATTCGGGTGGGTGACAGGGAATCGCTGAATCCGGATGTGGTGCCAATAAATTTGCGCAGGAAGTTAAGAGTTTTACATGAGATTTTGGAGCGGCCGGGCAATAATCAGGTGAATATCTTTGCTGAAGAGGGTACCGAAGTTATTCATAACGGGCATGTTGAAGCTTTGTTTGAGAAACTGGAGCAAAATGCCCGGAAATACTTGCGGGAGGGCTGGGGGTATACCATAAAGACCATCCTGGCTTTTCAGGAGCATACTCTGGTGGAAACAAAGGAGTTTCCCGGTGTACTTTTTAACTCCCTTGCTTTTTCATGCCCCGCTGGGCCTGCTGAGGATATCAGGGAATTATTAGAGGAATACGGGCCGGAGTTGGAGCAGGATCTAGCCAAAGCAGAACGATTACTTGAGGAACATGAAAAAAGGCCGATACTAAGTAAGCTGGAACAGTTAAAAAAGCTGTACGAAGAGATAAGAATTGGAGAGAAGTCTACCCGGTATGTTGATGAGATGCCGGACTTTATGGAAACAGAGATCCACAGACCGCCTAAGTTTACTGTTGGTCAGCAGTTTGATGACGGAGCCAGAAAGATTGAAGTGCTTGCTGTGGGGGACTGTCCCGATGCAGACAGTGTTTGGCATTATTTTATCAAGTTTAGTGAACATGACGGCAGTGGAATCTGGTATGAGTGCCGGGACCAGTTTCATTTGGAGTTATACCGGATTGCCGATTTGGATTGTGATCGACAGTGTTTGAATGAGACAGAACAGATTGTGCAGGATATTGTGCGTATGCATGGTGGGGCCATGTCTGAAGCTAATATGCCCTTTCCCGCAGAGCAACCGTTACAGTTGGCGCGGCCGCCCAGGTACAGGGCAAATCAGGTGGTGGGGAGAAAAAAAATCCTGGCGGTCTCCCCCTCTCTAAATTACAGCGGTTATTGGGCTTATTTTTGCAAGGAGAATGATGAGTATTTTGCAACCGATGAAGATGGAATGGCTTGGTCTCTGAGATAGTTAAAGCACGCCGGCTTGAAAACCTGGCGTGCTTTTGATTTAGCTTGGTTGGTTAAGCTGATTCTTGTATTGTTGTACCATTTGGTCGTTGGCTTGTTGGGCCGGCTGATAGAAACCTTTTTGAGTGGCTTTCTGCGCCAGTTGGAACTGGAACTGCTCATCTGAGTCCCTGATTTGCTGCAGCGCTTGCCTTAGCTGGGGATTAGAGCATTCGGAAATTGCTTTGGCGTAGTTACCTAGGCTGGCGTTAATTTGCGATAGGACATCATTTACCATATCTTTATCTTGCACTTAATTCCCTCCCTTTTGTTTAGCTTAAAAATTGCATTAACTTCTGTTTTGTCTGACGGGCACTGTTGGCAGATTGCTGGAACATTTGCTGAAACTCGGGATCTGTACACTGCTGCGCATAGCTTTCAAGCTTCTGAGCACCTGTTTCATGGGCACCGATTAGATGGCGCAGGTTCTCTAACTCCTGCTGGTTAATCTGAGCCAATCTCAAAACCCCTTTCTTTTTGTGGTGTGTTTTTCAGTAGTAGTATGCGGTAGAAATTTTTTTATATTCTTGGTGAAAAATTCTTTACAATGAAAGAAACCGCGGTCTCTGCCGCGGTTTTGAAAGGTGAGAGAACTGTGCAGGGAGGGGCACAGCCTCTAACAAGAAACTGGTTGCTTCTTGACACTCAATGTGAAGTGTAGGGACTTGCTATGTTGCTATTAATATAGCACATCCTGACGAATATTGCAATAATTTTCTGAAAATTTAGATATTAATATTTGCTTACGTTAATTGTACGCTTTAAAGGCGTGGCTGGTCAGGTTTTGCAGACGGTCTATCACGATAAAGGCTTCGCGCAAGGCCGCCTTTTCTCTTTTGGTCAGTTGGTTGGGATCGATGTAATTATCCGGCTCCTGGCCGGCGTTAAGCTGCAAAAGACTCTGCCAGATGCGAAAAGACATTAGCGTTTCATACGCCGAGGTCAGGGATTCGGCGTTGTCGGGGGAGAACACATTGCGTTTGGCCAGAGCATCTAAACGTTCCAAAGTATTGGTGGCGGTAATTTTTTCCCTGAGGGCAAAAATGCGCAGGCAATCCACCAGATGAACACTGGCCGATGCTTTCAGGTTAACCAGGCCCTGCTTCTCCCCTGTCTTCTCAGCAATAATTTGCTTAAAGAAGTTCAGGGGTACCCGGTGGCTAAGGTCATCTTGGGCCAGAAAATGCAGGACACTGGGAGATTCCTGGAATTTATTGATAACATACTTCCACAGCTTGTCACAAACTTTCTTTTCTCCGGAGATGTGGCGGAAATCCAGGAAAATGGTCATCAACCTGACGTTTTCCGGGTCCATTACATTAACCCATTTGGTGATGACTTTCATCCAGTCCCGCAGGGAACGGCACCACATGGGGTTGGAGGCCATGACATTGCCGGGGCATAAAGCAAACCCGCAGCGGTGCAGGCCGTCCACCACTTTTTCTCCCAGACGGAGAAAATAGGCGGCCACTTCCTCTTGTTTTTCCGCCGGCACGTTTTCATAAATAATACCGTTATCCTGATCGGTTTTGACAAACTGTTCCTGGCGCCCGCTGCTGCCCATGGATATCCAACTGTAGGCCACCGGCGGGGGGCCGTAGCCCTCATCTATCATCTCTTGCTCACAGATGCGGATTACCTTGCGGGTAAGTCGGTCAAAGAGTTGGGTAATAAGCTGCAGGATTTCCTTGCTGCTGGCGTTTTCCACCACCAGGCCTTCCAGTACCGCATCGGTTTTTTCACCGGTGCGAGCCAAATCTTCGATGGTATCCTGCAGTTCTATGTTTTTGGCAACCTTGAGCGCTGCGGTGCCGCGGGACTCAATCATGTCCCGGATTGTAATCATGCCGATGGCTTTGTCCTTTGCAGTGACCACCAGATGTTTAATGCTGTGCTCCACCATGGTTAACAGCGCTTCGTAATAAAAAGCATCGGATTTTACCGTCAGCAGGTTCTCACTCATAATATCCTCTGCTTTTAGTGATTTTACAAAGCAGCCTGCTGCCACCACTTTTTTTACCAGGTCTTTTTCAGTGATGATACCGATGGGTTTTTCATCCTGGTCGGTAACTATAATAGAGGAAACGTTTCTGGAGGTCATGGTGCGGGCCAAATCCGTTATCTCATTGCCGGACAGGCAGGTAATAACGGGAGCGGACATTAAATCAGCCACCCGTTTGTGCATGGGCTGGTCTATAACGTAGCCCGACGATGCTCCAGACATCTGGATATGGTAAATCAACCGCATTCTGGCGGTGAGGATTTTACTAAACTGGCTGGAGAATTCGGGGTGGCGGCTGAGGATGTTTTCAAAAATATCAAAGGGCAGTTTGAGCAGCGTGAGATCCTCCACTGCCCTTACCGAGGCAATGTAGGGGTCATCGGATAAAAAAGCGGTCTCGCCAAAAAAATCCCTGGGCTTGCGGGTGGCAACAACCGTCTCCCTGCTCTGTTCGTCCAGAATACTGATTTCAGCTAAACCACTGACCACCACAAACAAAGACTGCAGGGAATCATCTCCCTGGCGATAAACGTATTCCCCGGAGTGGAATTGCTTTACCTCCACATTTTCTACCAGGGTATTTAGGGTGTCGGTATCCAAACAGCTAAAAGGGTTTACCTGCTTTAATATCTCGGCCACATCGGTTTGTTGGCCTTTGAATAACAAAAATTTTTTCACTGCCACACGCCCCTTATAGTAATCAGAATATTCTTGCAATTATACTTTTATTATACCTGCCCAGCGGTCAACATACAAGGATAGTTTCCCAGGGAAAGAATATGGCGCGGTGAAAAGGAAACGGTTTAGGGTTTAATCTGTATGTGCTGATGGTGGAATACATACAGGAGGAAGCGGGCCCGGGAGCTGCCCACGTAGATATCGGCGGGGGTACAGGCCTGAGTCCCTTCTTTTATGCCAATAAGAAAGACAACATCTGCTTCCAGTCCTTTAAAAGAACGAATGGTGGAAAAGCGGATGGCGTTGGGGTTAACGTCGTTGATATCACCGATGGGCCAGCCTTTAAGGGACGCGGTTTCTGCCAGGCTGCTTTTTTCTTTTTTGTTGGGGGAAAGAATGGTGATGCGTTTGGGTTTTATACCCTGGCTTACCAGGCGGCCCCCCTCATCTTCGATGAGTTTCTTCTCTGCGGCAGCATCCTCCCAGACAAAAGTGCTGACTGGCATGCCGGCCTGCAGGCGGCTTTTTAGCGTCATATTTTTGGGAATAAAAGCAGCCAGCCAGTTATTGATGGCTTGAGTATTACGCAGGTTTTGCGTCAGACGGTGCCTGGACAGCGGCAGTTTATTAAGAAAAGAATTATCTTCTGTAAACAGGGATTGGCCGGGGTCGGCAAAGATATAGAAATGGCCGTCATCCTGCACCATGCTTTGCAGGCACATGAACCATTCTTCGTGAAAGTCCTGCCCTTCATCGACGATAAGGGCGGAAAACTTCTCTTGTTCAGGAAGAGAGGCGAAATAGTCGAAACCGGCTTCCGGTAATACTTCTGAGAAAAACTGTGACCATTGGGCCTGATCCTGCGGTACTGAAAGGGACGGGTTTTGCTCCTGCAGCGTACGCAGTAGGTAGTCATGGAAGTTGGCTACGGTTATTTTAGGTGAGTACAGTTCTTTGTTCATGTACCGAGCCAGATTTTTGTTAAAACAGGTCAGCAGTACCTGATGGCCGTCGGCGGCCAGTCGGTTGGCTTTTTCCATGGCCAAAAAAGTCTTGCCGGTTCCAGCGGAACCAAAAAAGATTTTTTGCCGGTCCAACTCCGTTTCGTCCAGGATGCGCTGCTGCTCTTCAGTGAGAAGCTTCTCTGCCTGACGGTTAAACTGTTCAATCTGTTGGTCTAAACGGACATAGATCTTAAAAGAAGGGCCAAGAACTTTATTAATCAGAATATCTGCCGCCTGCCGCTGCTGGACCATGCTTTCAGCATTAAACAGGATTAGTATTTTCTCCTCCATGGTGTCTAAGTCTGTCTGCAAAAAAATGCTGTTTTCATCCAGATCGGGCGGCAGAGTGCCGGAAATGGCATTGCAATGCGGAAAAGCTACGCCGTATTTAATTTTCAGGGGGAAGACTTCAGTGGGGGCGGTTTGCCTGTACTGTTCCCGGATGGCAAACATGGCGGTACGGGCCTGCTCCACCGGATTCTTAAGCGGTGCCCAGGTGCCGTTATGGTCGATTTGCCACTGGCCTTCTTTATATGCTACCTCCCCCTGCTTTACCTCCACCACCAGATAACCCAGTGCGGGATGAACAATAACAAAGTCCGCTTCCCGCAGTGCCTCGGCATGGCCGTGTTCCTCCGGGGTCAGAAACTTAAATGAGTAAAAGACAGTATACTCTTTGGGAAGACGGGCTGCGGCAGTATAGAATTGGCGCTCACCGTCATTTTCGATGGTTTGGGGGTCAAGATCGGGAATCATCCGGGCCATATGGCTCACCTCATTAAGTAATTAGGGGACGGTCCTATAAATAGGAATTCATTCCTAAGAGATTCCACATGCCGGTATTGTATCCCTTTAAGAAGTGGAGTGTTTGCAGGAAGTAAGTAAATAAGAGTACATCCCGGCTGGGTGTACTCTCATTATTAGCAGAATTATTGTGATACTTTATTATCTATCCTTTTGAGGATATAGGCCATCGTTAAGCCCCAAAGGGAAGCACTGATGAAGTTGGTCATAGCACTTTTTAGAGCAACTTCATCTAAATCCGGCAGCTGAAACAGGTAAGGAATGGAGAAGAATAATATCCAGGAAGTGGTGCCAAATAGCAACCCTTTAAAAAGGTGGCGTTGACTGTTAAGGCTGGGAAGGATATAGCGGGCAAAGATACCGCCAAGGACTCCCAGAAACACTGTTAGAACGCTTACCGCAAATACCAACTCTGCGGCTCCTTCTGTAGTCATGGACCCGAAAATAAAAAGTGCGATAAAATCTGACCAAACAATGGTAGTAAGGTCCAGGGCGCGCCCACTGAAATTAATTACCACAGGGACTATCCCTGCTAGAAATCCTGCCAGAAAACCGTTGGAAAATCTGTCTTTCATCATCTACCCCTCTTTGAAATTGTTACCTTAGTATGAATGGTTCCAGATGCAAAAGTTTTACTGGTTGAGTATCCGGAAAAGCTATAAGTGCAAATCAATTGCACAGACTGCCGGTTAATGCTCCCTGAGGGCATTAACCGGGTCATAATGGGCGAACACATTCTGTTTTCGGGCTACATAGCGAACATGCAATTCCTTTGTTGTGTGGAGACAATATGGCACAAAAGTGGGACAGTTGACCTGTCCCTCTGTCCCACTTTTATTGGTTTTGGGTTATGGTGTAGATTTTGCCGTTGTAGTCGGAGAGGTAGAGCTCGTTCTCTTCGGAGAGGCCAAAGGAAGTGATTTGCAGGTTTGTGTCGGCTAAGGTGGCGTTTATGGGGTAGGAGTTTTCGTCGTACCAGAGGGCCCAGATCATTCCGGTGACAAAGTCGCCGTAGATGTAGGCACCGTAGAGGTCCCCGAAGCGCTCACCCCGGTAGACATAGCCGCCGGTGATGGAACGGCCAATGGGGTGGTGATATTCAAAGACGGGCATTTCCAGGCCAAAGGTATCGCAATCGGTGGCCGGATCAAAACAAAGGCTGCCCTCCATGATGTTCCAGCCGTAGTTTTTGCCCTTTTCCACCAGGTTGATCTCTTCTACCCTGTCCTGGCCCACATCGGCCGCCCAGAGGTTTCCGGTGCGCTCATCAAAGCTGAAGCGCCAGGGATTGCGAAAACCGTAGGCGTAGATTTCTTCCCGGAAACCGCGGGTATTGCCGGCATACGGGTTATCCGGGGGTATGGCATATTTCTCATCTTCATCTTCGGTGTCAACATCGATACGCAGGATATTACCGTGCAGGGTGCTGCGGTCCTGGCCGTGGCCCTGGGGGTCTCCGGCGCCGCCGCCGTCGCCGGTGGCTATATAAAGGTAACCGTCGGGGCCAAAGGCCAGTTGGCCGCCGTTGTGGTTGTTGTAGGGTTGATCGAAGGTAAGGATTTGTTCTTCGCTGGCAGGGTCTGCGGCTTCGGGGTTCTCTTCGTCGATGCTAAAGCGGGCAATGACCGTATCTGTGGTATCGGTATAGTTAACATAGAAAAGGCCGTTTTCGGCAAAATCCGGGTGAAAGGCCAATCCTAAAAGGCCCTTTTCATAGGAGCTGTCATCGACACGGTCACTGATATCCAAAAACAGCTGGGATTCAGCGGCACCTTCTCCGGAAAGACTATGGATGCGGCCGCCCTGCTCCACCACAAAGATACGACCGGAGCTATCCTCGGCATTTTGAATATCCAGGGGACGGTCAAACTCTTGGCCGGAGAAAACTTCCTCCACGGTGTAGGGAAGCTCTTCTTCCGGGTACTGAGTATCCTCTTCTCCGTTTGGGGGATCGATGGGTGGGGTGGTATCTTCGGGCTCTTCGGGAGTCTGGCAGGCGCTAAGCATAGCCAGAAAAAGAAACACCACCAGCACCAGGTAGCGGGTTTTGTTGCGCATGATGCGGCCTCCTCACTTCTGTGGCAGGTTTCTGGTTAATTTATGGAGAAGTGTTGTTAAATCCTGCCTCTTTATAAAATGCAATGGTTTTTTAACATTCTGGCGATTGATGTTTGATAGGGTTAAATTATTAATTAGTTTGGCATAGCTTATTACAGGGGGGATGTACATGAAGGTTTGCGAAATTACAGGCAAGGAAAAAGTGAATACATATGAAGTGGCGCAGAGGCGGATTCGGGAAGCGGTGGCCCGGCTAGGTTTGGCAGAGGATGTGTATGAATGGCTGAAATCACCGGACAGAATTGTGGAAGCTTCCATACCGGTGGAAATGGATGACGGCAAAATCAAGGTGTTTACCGGCTACCGTTCACAGCATATGGATTTGTTGGGTCCTTATAAAGGGGGCATCCGCTTTCATCCCGATGTGGATGCCTATGAAGTAAAGGCTCTGTCCATCTGGATGACCCTTAAATGTGCGGTGGCCCGGGTACCTTTTGGCGGCGGTAAAGGGGCAGTGTCCTGCAATCCCAGGCAGATGTCGCAAAAAGAGCTGGAGCGGTTGAGTCGGCAATATATGCGCAGCATGGCTTCGTTTTTGGGCCCCCAAAGGGATATCCCGGCACCGGATGTGGGTACCAATGCACAGGTTATGGCCTGGATGGCAGATGAGTACGGCAAGATTCAGCAGTATAACGACTTTGGGGTTATCACCGGCAAACCTTTGGATATGGGGGGCTGTGTGGGCAGAAATACCGCCACGGCCCGCGGGGTGGTTTATGCCATTCGCGAAGCTGCCAAGGTTAAGGATCTTTCCATGAAAAGAGCCACTGCTGCGGTGCAGGGCTTTGGTAATGTTGGTTATTATACCGCAGTGTTTTTGGAAGATATGGGTACCACGGTGATTGCGGTTACCGACTCAGGTGGCGGAGCTTATAACCCGGCGGGACTGGATGTGGAAGCGCTGATGGAGTTTAAAAAGGAAACCGGTTCGGTCAAAGGCTTCCCTGAAAGTGAAGATATCGATTCCGATGCTTTGTTTGCCCTGGATTGTGACGTTATTGCGCCCTGTGCCATGGAAAATCAGATTACAAGGGATGTGGCCTGTAATGTCCAGGCAAAAATTATCGCCGAAGGGGCCAACGGGCCCACTACGCCGGAGGCAGATAAAGTACTGAAAGAAAACGGCGTGCTGGTGGTCCCCGATATTCTGGCCAACTGCGGCGGTGTGATTGTCTCCTACTTCGAGTGGGTACAGAACAATTACAACTACTACTGGACCGAAGAAGAAATTGAGGCGCGGCTGCAGATGAAAATGGTGGAAGCTTTCAACCATATCTACAATTACCAGTGTGAGTGTGAGGACAGTCCTGATATGCGGGAGGCAGCGTTTATGTATGCTATTCTGCGGCTGGCCAATGTGATGAAAACCAGAGGTTGGATTAACTAAATTAAGAGCCACTTTCTCAGGAAAGTGGCTCTTATGCTACATAATTTTGCAGATGTTGTTAGTGAAGCTTACCGGATCTTCTAGAGGCAGCCCTTCGATGAGCAGTGCCTGGTTGTAGAGCACGTCGGTGTAGAGTTCCAGTTTTTCCGGGTCCTGCTCGTAGGCATCTTTTAGGGATTTAAAGACCGGATGGTTAATATTGATTTCCAGGACTTTCTCTGCTTTAATGTTGGGGTTGTTGGGCATGGCGCTGAGGACTTTTTCCATTTCAATGGTTACGTCCCCTTCGGTGGCCAGGCAGACCGGATGGTTTTTCAGCCTTTGGGAGGGCTTAACATCTGTTACTTTGTCTTTTAAGAGCTCTTTCATTTTGGCAAACATGTCCTGGTGAGCCTGGTCTTCGGAATCGTTTTCTTCCTGTTCAATGCCCAGATCACCGCTGGAGACCGATTTAAACTCTTTTTCCTGGTACTGGCGCAGCATTTTAATGGCGAATTCATCCACATCATCGGTGAAGTAGAGAATTTCATAGCCTTTGTCGGCCACCAGCTCGGTTTGCGGCATCTTGTCTATTTTTTCAATGGATTCTCCCGAAGCGTAGTAGATGTATTTTTGTTCTTCGGGCATGCGGGAGACATATTCATTTAAGGTTACCATTTTCTTTTCCGTGGAGGAATAGAACATTAACAGATCCTGCAGGTCTTCTTTATTGGCGCCGAAATCGCTGTAGACGCCGTATTTTAGTTGGCGACCGAAGGCTTCATAGAATTTCTCGTACTTCTCCCTGTCGTTTTCCAGCAGGTTTTTCAACTCATTTTTGATTTTAGTTTTGAGATTTTTGGCGATGAGCTTTAGCTGCCGGTCATGCTGCAGCATTTCCCGGGAGATGTTTAAAGATAAGTCTTCTGAGTCCACCATGCCTTTGACGAAACTGAAGTAGTCGGGCAGGAGGTCTGCGCATTTGTTCATGATTAACACGCCGTTGGAGTAGAGCTCCAGACCCTTTTCGTATTCTTTGGTGTAGTAGTCAAAGGGAATTGTCTCAGGGATAAAAAGGATTGCTTTGTAGCTAATGGTGCCCTCGGCGCTGATGTGGATATAGCGCAGCGGTTTGTCAAAGCCGTAGCGCTTTTCCGTATAGAAGTTTTCGTAGTCCTCTGCACTTAATTCGCTTTTATTCTTCTTCCAGATGGGAATCATGCTGTTGACGATTTCTTCTTCGGTGTACTGTTCGTATTCGTCCTCGCTGCCTTCTTTGGGCTTGGACTTGGTCAAGTCCATCTTAATGGGGTAGCGGATAAAGTCGGAATACTTTTTAACGATGGACTTTAACCTGTACTCTTCCAGGAACTGGTCGAAGTCTTCGTCTTCGGTATTTTCTTTGATTTTTAAGATTACATCGGTTCCCACCGCTTCTTTAGCGGCGGGCTCCATGGTGTAGCCGTCAATGCCGTTGGATTCCCATTTGCAGGCCTGGTCGCTGCCCAAGGCCCGGCTGATCACAGTGACGTTGTCCGCCACCATAAAGGCCGAATAAAAGCCTACGCCAAACTGGCCGATGATATCGTAGCCTTCCTTGGCTTTGTTTTCTTTTTTAAAGGCCAAAGAGCCGCTTCTGGCGATAACGCCCAGATTTTCTTCCAGCTCCTTGTCGGTCATGCCGATGCCGGTGTCGGAAATCTTAACGATTCTGTTTTCCTTATCAATGGAAATTTTGATGTAATAATCGTCCTTGTTAAACTGCAGATTTTCATCTGTCAGGGCGCGGTAATAAATTTTGTCAATGGCATCACTGGCATTGGAGATTAACTCGCGCAAAAAAATCTCCTTATGGGTGTAAATAGAGTTGACCATCAGCTCCAGCAGTCGTTTGGACTCGGCCTGGAATTCTTTTTTTACCACTATAAACTCCCCCTTCGTCTGTTTTTTTTCTGTGGCGCTAGTATTTTATATAGCAAAAGTCTGCCACATTGTCAATATTCTGGGACACGGGGACCCTCTGCGAGGACAGGCAGGTCCAACTGTCCCACTTTTCTATTCTCTCCAACATAATTTACTTGCACTTTTTGCTGATTGGATTTATAGTACTATTTGGGCAATTCAGCAGCACTAATACTTTTTCATAGGAGTTAATAATGAACTGGCTGATTACTATTGGGGAATATTTGCTGATTTTTGTTTTGGCAGCCGTTCCCTGGTTTGAAATATTAATAGTGATTCCCATTGGGATTGTGCGGGGATTAAACCCGGTGCTGGTTGGCGTGAGCGCCTTTGTGGGTAACTTTCTCACCGTATTTCTCCTGATTGTTTTTTATGAAAAATACCGCACTTGGCGGACCGCCAAGAAAGATTCTTCCCAAGAGAAGCCGGTCTCCAAACGGGTGGTTCGCGCCCGGGAGATTGCGGCAAAATATGGTTTGCCCGGCCTGGCGCTTTTGGGCCCACTGGCCACAGGGGCGCATCTGGCGGCGTTTATCGGCCTGTCCTGCGGTTCTGAAAAGCGTGCCACCATCTATTGGATGACACTAAGCCTTTGTCTCTGGACTGTGGCCATTACCGCGGCCACGTACCTGGGATTTGATTTGTTTGGCAGCGCCTGACCATTGCCATAATATGCCATTGTCAACAGAGCTTATTGCGTGTAAAGTAAAAGAAGAACTTAGGGATGCGGAGGCGTTTTCTTTGCAGTTTGTAATCTCTGTGGCGGTGGCCATGCTGGCCTTTGGCCTAAATGTTCCACTGGGCATGTGGCGCGTGACTACCAGGAAGTTTACTGTACAGTGGTTTGTGGCCATTCATTTGGCTGTGCCCCTGATTTATCTGATTCGGAGCAGTTCCGGCATCCCTGCCTGGATGGCGCCTGTTCTTATTGCCGCCGCCGTTTTAGGCCAACTGGCGGGAGGCATTTTAAAAAATGCCCGGCCGCAGCCCCATGACAAAACTATGTAACCGCTATAAAACCCCAATCTTTTTGATTGGGGTTTACTGTTGTACCAGCTCTTTAAAGGCTTGGCGGAAACGGGTGACGCCCCCCATGGAGGGATGCGGCACCTTTTTATTTTCTATGCCGTATTTCTGCAGCGTCTGGTGAGATTGATTGCCTATGGCGATGATCTCTGCTTTTGGACAGAGTTGTTGCAGCATTTTTACATACACCAGGCCCTCTTCTTTTTCCGCTTCCTTCGGTGTGCGGTTGGTAAGGGGTTGGCCCGCTTTGTGCGGGTGAAAGGGGAAGATATTCCAAAGTATCACATCACTGGGGCTGATATTGTTGTCCCTGATTTCCCCCCACACCACAGTGGCGGTGGGCTCATTAAAGCCCAGCTTTTTTTGGGTGGCAGAGAGGTGTTTGCTATCTTTGCTGCTGGTACGCCTAAAGTGCTGAGGGTCAAAAACGGCAGCCGGTTGAACATGTTGATGGTTATTTAGCAGGATACGCTCGGAGGTCATGGCGATGCCGGAGAAACGGCCGCCCTGATACCCCAGGGCTTCAGCCACCAGGATAAAGCGGGCCTGTGGGACGCGCAGGTGCAGATAGTGCTGCAGGTGTGCGGCACGCAAAGCAGGCGCTTCCTCCCCGATATCGTATTCATGGTGATAGTCCCGCCAGGGGTTGCAGACACATTCCAGCGGTTTATGGTTTTGTAACGCCTGGATAAATTTATTGATTTCTGACATGGATCTTCCTCTGTTCTCGCTTAATTTACTATGAATGACTTAGCCAGTTGGTCGGTGATGGTGCGGTCTTTAAAAACAGTAGACTGGATTTGGGCCAGAGGCATCACACCCAGAAGAGAATTTGTCAAAAATGCTTCCTCGGCCTGCTCCAGCTGCTGGGCGGTCAGGCTTTCTTCTCCTGCGGGAATGGAAAGCGTCTGGCAAAGCTCCAGCACCTTATGGCGCATAATACCGGCAAGGGCGCCGTCTTCAACACGCGGGGTAAGAACCTGTCCGTTTTGCACGATAAAGAGGTTGCTTACCGACCCTTCGGCCACATGGCCGCTGGTGTTAACCAGAATGGCTTCATCGCAGCCGGCGGCTTGTGCCTCTTTTCTGGCCAGAATGCTGTCCAGAAAGTTGGTGGTTTTGTGGTGGGACAGCGGCGAATATTCATTGCGTCGGGTAGACTGGGCTATTATTGCCCTAAACCCTCTTTCGTAGAGTTCAGCGGCATAGGGCTCGCCGCGGCGAAAGGTCACCAAGATGTTTAAAGCGCTGCCTTCTTTGGGCAACAGGCCCTGGCTCTCCCCGGGAGAGACGGTCAGACGAAGACTGCCGGTGGTCAGGGAATTGGCGGCGATGACTTCCTGCACCGCTTCGCATAAAACATCTTTTGTGGGTGGTTGGTACTGCAGGTAGGTACAGGACGTTAACAGGCGCCGCAGGTGCTCCTGCAGGTAGACAGGCTTGCCGTCTTTAACCAGGATGGTTTCAAACAGGCCGTCCCCCAACAGATAAGAGCGGTCCGTAACACCGATGCGGCCGGTACGCGCCATGACAAGGGTACCGTTTAGGAAAATATAGTCCGTCATTTTTGCACCTCCGGAAACTGATTAACACCCAGGCTTTTTAGGAGTGCCTTGGCTTTATGCAGTGTTTCCTGATATTCGGGATAAGGCTGGGAATCAAAGACGATGCCGCCGCCGGCCTGCAGGTGGACCTTATCGTTTTTATTGATAAAGGTGCGAATAACGATGTTTAAATCGGCACGGCCGTCAAAGCCTACGTAACCGATGGAGCCGGTGTATACGCCGCGGCGTACCGGTTCCAGCTCTTCAATGATCTCCATAGCCCGGATTTTTGGCGCGCCGGTAATGGAGCCGCCGGGAAAAGATGCTTTTAAGAGGTCCACAAAATCCTTGCCGGGAGCCAGCTCACCGCGGACGGTGGAAACCAAATGAAAGACGGTGGTGTATTTTTCCAAAACGATTAATTCCGGTACGTGAACAGAACCGTAGGAGCAGACGCGGCCCAGATCATTTCGTTCCAGGTCGATAATCATCACCAGCTCCGCCCGGTCTTTTTCACTCTTTAACAGCGCTTCGGCGTTCTGCTGGTCCTCTTCCGGCGTTTTGCCGCGGGGCAGGGTCCCTTTAATGGGGCGGGTCTCCACCACATTATCTTCTAAAAGCAGGTAGCGCTCCGGGGAGGAGCTAAAAACCCGAAAGTTGTCGCCGCAGTCCAGATAAGCGGCAAAAGGCGCCGGATTGGCCTGGCGCAGGCGGCGGTAGAGCTGGTAGGGCCGCATCTTCAGGGGCGCGTCAAAGCGCTGGGTCATGTTGGCCTGATAAATATCGCCGGCGGTGATGTAGTCACGGATGCGCTCCACCGCCTGCCCGTAAGTATCGGGGGTAAAGAAGGTGCGGATTTCACCTGCTGCAATATTCTGCTCATCCCAGGGGTCATCCAGTTTTACCGGACGGCTGATTTTTTGCTTAATGGCAGCCATATCGTCCATGGCTTTGTTATAAGCTTCTTCACCCTCCAGGGGCAATCCGGAAGCGATGATATAATTGCGGTTTTCTTCATGGTCTATGGCAATGACGGTACTGTAAAAACCCAGATAAATATCCGGGGTGTTTAAGTCGTTTACTGTATCGTCGGGCAAATTTTCCACCATGCGGCCCAAATCATAAGAGAAGAAGCCCACGGCGCCGCCGATGAAGGGAAAGGGCAAATCACCCCGCTCCAGGGTGAAGCGCTTTAGCTGCTCTCGCAGCACTTCAAAGGGGTTAGCATCAAACTCCCGGGTAGCACCGTTTTCTTCCAGAATGATGCGGCGGCCGTAAGTTTTTAGCACCAAAAAGGGATTGCTGCCCATAAAAGACCAACGGCCCATCTGCCCGCCGGGTTTACTGCTGTCCAGCCAGAAAGGGTACGCCTCTTCTGTAAAGGGGGCAAAGACTTCGTCTAAGGGGCGATCCAGAGTAATCTCTGCCACCTGTGGTTTTAGCTTACGCACCGCGCCCCCTCCTTTCCATGGGCCGGGTAGCGCAGGAAATTAGCCAGCAGGTCCTTGCCGTATTCGGTGAGAATGGCCTCGGGATGAAACTGAACCCCTTCCAGGTAAGGAATCTGTTTATGGCGCAGGCCCATTATTTCCCCCTGCTCGCTTTCGGCGGTAATTTCCAGACACTGTGGCAGGGTTTTACGCTCCACCACCAGTGAGTGGTAGCGGGTGGCAGAAAACGGGGTCGGCAGGCCGGAAAAGACGCCGCGGCCGGTATGCTGAATCTGTGAAGTTTTACCGTGCACCGGCAGAGCGGCCCGGATAACACGGCCACCAAACACCTGGCCCAGGCACTGATGCCCCAGACAAATGCCCAGGATGGGGATTTTACCGGCATAGCGGCTGATTACATCCATGGAGATGCCGGCTTCGTTGGGAGTGCAGGGGCCCGGAGAGATGATAATCCGCTCCGGGGACAGGTCGGTGATTTCTGCCGGATGAATACTGCGGTTGCGAATAACCCGGATATCAGCGCCCAATTCGCCCAGAAACTGCACCAGATTATAGGTAAAGGAATCGTAGTTATCAATCATTAGAAGCATCAAAACACCCGCTTTTTCGTAATTGGTCTAAAAGCTGCCGGGCCGTGCGGCCGTCAGGGGGAATGGCCACATCCGGCGCAATTTGGGCCAGTGGAGCCAAAACGAATTCCCGCTCCCGCATGCGGGGATGGGGGATGGTCAAATCCGGCTCATCCAGGCACAGGGCATCATAGAGCAGAATGTCCACATCCAGAGTGCGCGGGCCCCAGCGGATCACCCGCACCCGCTTGGCGGCCTGTTCAATCTCCTGGGCCACCGCCAGCAGCTCATGGGGAGCCAGGGTTGTGGAGAGCTCCACCACGGTGTTTAGAAATTTATCCTGATCCAGATAACCCACCGGCTCCGTTTCCAGATACTTGGCAACTTTCAGGTCTGTGATTTGGGGATGGGCCTGCAGCCGCTCAACGGCAAAGTCCAGTTGTTTTTGCCGCTCACCCAGGTTGGAGCCCAAGCCCAGAAATGCTTTGGCCATCACCGGCTCCTCTCTATTTCCACCGCAGCAAAATCCATCTGGCCGGGGATTGGCGGATGAAGCTTTTTCACGGTGACACGTACGGTCTCTGCCCCCATGGCCAGGATACGACCGGAGATGGACTCGGCCAGTGTTTCCAATAGCTTGGCTGGCTCCCCTTCCATGATGCCTTTAACCGCGTTGTAGACTTCGGCATAATTTAAAGATTTGGTCAGATCGTCATCTGCGGCGGCAGACTTAATGTCTGTACCCAGTACAACGCTTACGGCATAGCGCTGGCCCAGAGTGTTTTCCTCCGGCAAAACACCATGATAGCCATAGAAAAGCATATTTTCCAAAATGATTTTATCCATCTAAAAACCTCCCCGCCAACATGGCGTCGGTCATGCGGGCCACACGGCTCATGGCCAAAATATCATGGACACGCACGATGCGGCAGCCCCGGGTAATACCGTAAGCCACGGTGGCCGCAGTTCCCTCCACCCGCTCCTCCACCGGCAAGTCCAAAACCTTGCCGATCATGGATTTGCGGGAAGTGCCCAAGAGCATGGGATACCCCAGCGCTGTAAGCTCGTCCAGGCGCTGCATCACCGCCAGATTATGGGCTGGCGTTTTACCAAAACCGATACCGGGATCGAGAATAATATTTTCTTTGCGGACGCCTGCTTCTTGAGCCAGGGCCACACTTTCCAGCAAATCGGCCTTAATTTCGGCCAACAGGTCCTGATATAGTGCTTCATTTCTGTTGTGCATCAGGCAGATGGGCACATCGGCTTTGGCCGCCAGTTTCAGCATATCCGGGTCACGCTTGCCGCCGTAAACATCGTTTAACATGGCCGCACCCGCTTCCAGAGCTGCTTCTGCCACATCCGCCTTGTAGCTGTCGATGGAGATGGGCACATCGGTGGCAGCAGCAATGGCGCGGATAACAGGAATTACCCGGGCCTTTTCCTCTTCGGCAGAAACTGCTGCAAAGCCGGGGCGGGTGGATTCACCGCCCACATCGATGATGTGTGCCCCCTCTTCGATCATCTGCAGGGCATGCTGCACCGCTTTTTGCGGGTCGATATAATTACCGCCGTCGGAAAAAGAGTCGGGGGTTACATTTAAAATCCCCATGATCAGGGTATGGTCTTTTAGATTATATTCTTTTTCTTTGATGGTCAGTTTGTCTGTCATGGTACCTCCCCATCAGTACCGGATACCTTTGGCCGTGGCCATCCGGTCAAATTTATAGCAGCCTTTTTGGGCCGTACAGTCAAAACAACGCCGGGATAAATCATCGGCTTCCGCTAAAACCGCAGAAAACGGGTCTTCCACCTGCTCCGGCGGCAGGCGGTGAGCAGTGATGGCGGGCAAAATGGTGCTGATTTCCGCTGCGGCAAAGCCGTGCTTAATTAAAAGCGGTTCGGCCAGACGGGCACTTTCTGCTGCATGGTCCACCGCTTTATCTTCATATTGGGCAAAACGTCCGATATCATGGAGCAGGGCAGCGGCATAAACCACCGGTTGCCCGATATCAATGCTGCGCTGCAGGCAGAGAATCCAGGCAATGCGCGCCACATCCAGCAGGTGATTGAAGTCGTGGCGGCAAAATGGCCGCTCCGTTTCGTATTGGGCGGTCACGCAAAGATACCGCCGATAATCAGGATCGGCGGTAAGTTTTTGTACGCGGTCCATTTACCGATGGGTTCCCTTAAGCAGCGAAAAGGCTTCGGCCCGGGTAAGATGGTTGGTGCGGCAGATGCCGCGCACCGCCGAGGTAACTGTGGTGGAGCCGGGCTTTTTCACACCGCGGATGGTCATACACAGATGTTCGGCTTCGATGACCACCACAACGCCCTTGGCATCCAGCTTTTCCACAATGGTGTCGGCAATCTGAGTAGTCAACCTCTCCTGCAGCTGCGGCCGGCGAGACAGTGTCTCCACCACCCGCACCAGCTTGCTCAGGCCGGTGATCTTTTCCGGATTGGGAATATAGGCCACATGTGCTTTGCCGTAAAAAGGCAACAGATGATGCTCACACATGGAGTAGATACTGATATCCTTAATCAGCACCATTTCGTCATGTTTTTCTTCGTAGAAACAGGTCTCCAGATGATCACAGGGATCACAGTGCAGTCCGGAAAACACTTCACCATACATTTTTGCCACCCGTGCCGGTGTATCCTGCAAACCCTCCCGGTCCGGATCTTCGCCGATACCTTCCAAAATCATGCGGACCGCTTTTTGAATCTTCTCCTGATCTATCACAAAAAAACCTCCAACTAGTCGAATTTTACGTATTATTCTGCATTTTCCCCCCTTATCCCTGCTTTTATCTACTATTAAATATTTCCGCAAACCGGGGACGGACCTTTTTTTGCAAAAACCATGCAATTTTTTGCACACTGAGACTCCCGGGACGGTTCTCAAAGTCTCACCCGCTCCCACATCTTGTGGTCCAAACCGCGACGGTTAGTTACAAAAGCTTAAGCAATAAAGCAACCAGCCAGGGGAACGGTCCCCGTGGCTGGCTTGCCAGGTTTAAGCGTAATCATTTTTCTGTAATACTTCAAGCAGACTGTTAACAGTTTCCTGCAATCCCGCAGCAGTATTTGCCACTTCGGTCATGGTGGCAGTTTGCTCCTCTACTGCTGCTGACAGGCTTTCGCTCCCTGAGCCGATTTCCTGAGATGATGCAGCGATATCCTGAATCTGCTCTGCTACTTGGCCAATTTCCCCAATAATGGCTTCAAAAATCTGCCCCGCATTTGTTACCACTTCAGACCCGGATTTAACCTTGGCAGCATTTTGCTCCATATTTTCCGCGGCCTTTTGCGCCTGTAGCTCCACAGATTGAATTGACTGAGAAATCTCGGCAGCAGATTGGGCGGAGTGCTCTGCCAGTTTACGCACCTCTTCTGCCACCACAGCAAATCCTTTACCCTGCTCTCCTGCCCTGGCCGCCTCAATGGCGGCATTAAGAGCAAGTAAGTTTGTCTGTTCGGCTATACCAATGATAGTCTCGGTTACGCTACCAATATTTTTTGACTGATTGTGCAGTGTAACTATTATGTCCTGCATTCCTGCAACACTGGTGTCAATCTCCTCCATTTCATTCATGGCGCTATTGATAGCCGCCCCCCCGTCCCTGGCCTTCAGGTTAATTTGGCTGCCCGTTTCCTGCATCTCCTGGGCCCGGAGAGACATATTTTGCGCATTGCCGGAGAATTCAGTTGCTGTAGCGGCAACCTCCTCCAGGCTGGCGCTTATCTCCTGAGAAGACGCTGCCAGACTTTCTCCCGCTAAATTAACCTTACCTGCCGCAGCTTGTGCTTCAGTTACAATCATTGTCATTACCTCAGCCTGTCTACTTGCTTTGCTTTGCAGTTCAATACTTTGATTTAACATTTCCCGCCCTTTATAGGAGGAAAAAGAGATGGCACAGGCAGCAATAAAAAAAGCTAACGAATTGGCAGCCATAATCGACATGTCGGCGGCCTCCATACCTCTGCCGGGAGCGGAAAAAACGAAAACGGCATTGGTCACAGTCACTGTAAGTGCTGTGACGATAGTTAGCGGAAAGTTAAAGTAAAGAACACTGAGAGCTAATGAACCAAGCCACAACGGTGACAACGACAGATTAATATCATTTGCGCCAACAATGACCCCAAAGCCTACGATAGATGTGAGAACTAAGATGTATTTTATAAATGGATGGGCAGTGAAAGAGCGTTGCAGCAAAGTGGCGATTCCTACCGGCACACCCATTCCCAGAAACATAATCAACCAAGCGGTCCAAGTGGTATCCAAAATCCCTGTCCCAATCATAATTGCAATAAGGGATATCCCACCGAGAAAAATCAGGTAGAGAACTTTAAGTACAAATAGATTTGTTTGTAATTCATTTTTACGGATAAAACTGTTCTCCTGGTTTGTCATAAGTACACCTCCAGTAGTCAATTTTCAGAAATATATAATATATTTCAACAAGAAATATTATTATCCTGCAATATTTAACAAAGTTTACTAAATATTTGAAGCGCAGACAAGAATTACGTTAGTTTCTGCAAGAAGTTTCTCCGTGCCTCTTAAGTACGCAACAGCAGGAAATGTAACCCTGGCTCCCGCTCTTTTCAGGCTGGAAATATCAGACCCTCTACTTTGAAACAGTTCCTGAAGATATGGAGTCATTAAGCTTGGTTTTTGAAACTGTTGTTTTCAGATCAGATAAGGTCTGGAAAGTGGAGGCAAAATAAAAAGCCGCGAATTCGCGGCTGTGAGACAAAATCACCTGTCCCCTTTGTCTCGCAATGGGCACGTGAAGAAAATGGAAATATATGTGTGGACAAATAAACCTGTCCCTCTGTCCACCGTTAGAGGGTGGGGATTATTTGGCCGATGGTTTGTTTGCGGTGGTTTTGCAGGTAGACTTGGTGGTGGGGGTGGAGGGTTTCCAACTCGGTTGGTGTGAGGGCGTTTAGCTTTTTTAGGGCTTCGATGATGACGGGCCCGAAGGGGCGGAAGTTGCCGTCTTCTATTTTTAGGGTCAGGCCCAGGCCCTGGTCTGTGATGCTGACGTTATAGACACCTTCAGAGCCCACTTTGGCCAGGATGCGGCCGCCGGTGGCTTCCATCAGGGCTGTGTCCAGCCGGTTGGTGCCGGCTACGTAGTGTGGATGGGCGGTCATGGCCATAGCGATGGTCTCCAGAGCGCTGCGGCGGGATTGGGGAAAGCGGTGAGGGTTGGCCAGATGGGCATAAGCGATGGCCATGTTGTAGATGGGCAGGCCAAAAACGGGAAAGCCGCAGCCGTCGATGCCGATGGTCAGGTCTTTGGGCATCAGCCCGGCCAAGTCGGCCACGGCGCGAAGCACTTCATGCTGCGCCGGGTGTATGGGCTGGGAATAGCCCTCCACCGGATAGTCACGTATTTTGGCTAACGCCAGGATTGCGGCGTGTTTGCCGGAACAGGCATTGGTGAAAACAGAAAATGAACCGCCCTCTTTTAGGATTTTATTAGCGGCGCGCCGGTACATGGGTGGGGCCGCCCCGCATTCCAGGGCATCGGCGGTCAGCCCTATTTTATCAAGGATACTCTGTACCGCTGCTACATGGGTCTCTTCTCCTCCGTGTGAGGAGGTCATCAGCGCCAGCTCCCGGCCGCTGAAATCAAAACGTTTCATCCCCTCTGCTTCCACCAGAGGAATAACCTGAAAAGGCTTGGCGGCAGAGCGCCAATATGTATGCTTTTGTGGATCGCCAATGGAAAAAACAATTTTACCTTCTGTGTCCGTCACCACCAGGTCGCCGCGGTGTATGCATTCCACCGCACCGCCCCGGGTCACGTGTGCTAAAATTTCTGACATAACTTCCTCCCGATATCATTTACCTTTGTTTATTATGCACCAAACTTTCTTGATTAGAGAATGCCGGCAAAAAAGATATGGGCAAGAAATCCGGCTATGGGCGGCATGAGAATGACAATGGTGATGCGAACCACCGTAAATTTGGGGCCCAAAACCGCCAGCTCAAAAGGCAGTTTGGAAAATGTTAACAAGGACCAACTGGTTACCAGTGCCACAACGGTACCGATGCCCGCTCCTCCCTGCATGATGGAGGCAAAAATGGGAAAGGAAACATAAGGACCTGCGGCCACCAGCATACCGGAAAAACTGCCGATGAGAATCCCGCGCCAGCCCGCTTCCGCACCTAACCAGCCGCTGATAAGCTCCGGAGGCAGGGCCACCTGGAGGAGGCCGGCAGCTAAAAAGGCCAGCAGCAGCAGGGGCAGGTATGAGTAAAAAAGTTTGGCTCCGGAGGCCAGGCCTTCTGTATGGCTGCCGTCTTTGCGGCGCAAAGCAGCAATGAACAAAGCCAAAGCCAGGGCGGCCAGGATGAGAATTGTGGTGGTCATTGTTTATCCTCCTCCATCTTTTGCACCGGCAGCATTTGCCGGGTCAGGCCGGGATAAAACCAGTAGACCAAAAGACCGGCGAGAATGGGAAATGGCAGTGTGACCAGCAGGCGAATCATGGCTGGTGTGAAACCGATGATGGCTACCTCCATGGGAATGCGGGCCAAATCCCAAAGGCTTTTGGAGACCACAAAGGCCATCAGGGTGGATGCCTGCACACCGGCGGTCGCAAAGGAAGCGCTTAAGGGATAGTACACATAGGGACCGCCGGGAATCACGCTACCGGCCACTGCTCCCAGAGTTACCCCTTTTAAACCCTTGCCCTCACCTAAAAAGTTATTGATCATTTGCGGGTTGATAAGCACCTGCACCAAGCCGCTGACGGCAAAGGCGGCAATTAGCATGGGCAGGACATCAATGAACATCAGTATTCCAGCCATAACACCGGTACCCAGCAAATCCATTCCTCCCTGGTACCAGGCGGAAATTGCCAACCCCACCACCGCCAGGGACATAATAAACATGGTCCGTTTCAAAAGATATTCCCCCTTTGCGCTTTACTGCGCGTCAAACTGCGCTCTTAGGGTGTATTCCCGCTCCTGTTGGTCCAGATAGCGGACTTCAATTACCAGACAGATGGCGGTAATTACGGATGAGAAAAAGTCGGCCACCGGTCCCACCATCCAGATTCCTGCCAGACCATAGTAGCGGGGCAGGATTAATAGTGCAGGAATGAAAAGCAGAACCTGACGGGAAAGGTTTAAAAATACGGCCTGGCGGGGTTTGCCCACCGCCTGAAAATAATTGGCGCCGGTAATCTGAAAGCCGATGATGGGCAGGAAAGCCAAAAAGCCACGCAAACCGGCACTGCCTATCGCTACCAGCTCCGCATCGGTGGAAAAGAGCGCAATGAAACGCTCCGGCACCAGGACAATGGCTACAAAGGCTGCCAGGACAATGCCCGTTGAGACCAGAATTCCCAGATACAGCGTCTGCTTAACCCGCTCGAACTTCTTTGCTCCGTAGTTATAGCCGATGATGGGCTGAATACCCTGGCTGATGCCAAAAATGGGCATCAAAATAAGTACCAGGATGCTGTGGATGGCACCGAAGGCAGAAATAGCCATATCTCCGCCGTAATGAAGCAAACTGTTATTAAGAATAACCACAATCAGGCTGGTGGCAATTTGCTTGAGAAATGCAGGAGCGCCTACGGCCACAATCTCATTTACCAGTACACGCTGCAGCCGCAGGCAACCGGGGCGGAACTTTAAAAGGCTTTTCCCCCGCAAAAAGTAGTACATAACGTAGGCCGCAGAAACTGCCTGGGAGATGATGGTGGCCAATGCCGCGCCGGCTACGCCCATATCCAGGCCGAGAATCAGCACCGCATCAAGAATAATGTTGAGCACCGCACCGATTACCATGGTAAACATGGCAATATGAGGATTTCCTTCGGCGCGGATAAAATTGTTAACGCCAAAGCTGAGGATCTGAAAAACACAGCCCCACAGGATAATCTGCATGTAGTCCCGGGCATAGGGCAATACATTGGCGCTGGCACCAAAGAGGGTCAGAAGCGGGTCAAGAAAGGCCAGGCCAAAAACAGTCAGGACCAGAGATACCAGAAGAAAGAGAGCCAGGGCATTGCCCATCACTTTTTCTGCTTCACTGTTTTTTTGCTCTCCTAAGCGAATGGAAATCAGGGCGGTGGCGCCGATGCCCACCAGCATGGACAAAGCCATGATTACCGTCATTAACGGAAACGAAACGGTTACACCTGCCAAGCCCAGCGAGCCAACGTAGCGGCCGATAAAAATCCGGTCCACCACATTGTAAATGGACATTACCACCATCCCCACAATGGCCGGCCCGGAAAACTTCATAATCAGATTGGGTATATTTCCTTCTGCCAGTTGTTTGGTCGATACCATAAAAAAGCCTCCGTCAGATTTTCTTCAGTCCGTCAACAACGTCCCGCAGCCCGTGGCGGATACGCTTAATGTCTTCGGGAGAGAGTGTAGATATAATTTCGGTAAACATATTTTCATGCCGCTTCATCATCTTTGCAAAATAGTCTTTGCCGTCTGCGGTGAGGTAGAGTAATGTCCGGCGGCGGTCATGGTCATCCGGTCTGCGCCTCACCAGTCCCATTTCTTCCAGCGAATCCAACAGGGATGTGAGGCTGCCTTTGCGCATGTCCAGACAGCGGCCCAACTCCGAAGATGTGACGTCATTGCCTTTGGCAATGAGCAAAATAGCCCGCTTTTGGTTTTTGGTGCAGCGCATGGGCAAACCGTCATCTTCACGGAAAATGGCACCAAATTTATGGTAATATAAAGGAAAAAGCTCTAAAAAGAGCTGCTCTGTCTCCTTAATTTCTTTGTTGATGTCCAAATGTGTCACCTCAAATGGTTAGATTTTGAACAATTAAATTGTACCCCGGTTATCCGGAAAAAGTCAATGACAATTTCTTAAAGAACCTGAAAGGAAAGACGGCTCATGTTACAATGATTATGATGGCAGTGATTCATATGTTCATAGTTTTTCGGGAGGTGAGTATATGCGCTATGAGGGAATGGTTTACCGTCCGCCCAGTGAGGCGGGCAGTCTGATTATTCAGGCCACGGTGGGATGCCCCCACAATCGTTGTACTTTTTGCTCCATGTACCGGCAAAGCCGCTTTCGGTTGCGCTCTGTAGACGAAATTAAAGAGGACCTTGCTATGGCCCGGGACTATTACGGTGATTCGGTACGCACTATCTTTTTGGCAGACGGCAACACCATTGTTATGAAAACGGATCATCTGGTGGAGATTCTTCGCTGCATCCGCCAATTGTTTCCTGCTGTGGAGCGCATCACATCCTATGGCTCGGCCCGCTTTATTACCAAAAAGAAACCGGCGGACTGGGTGGCGCTGCGGGAAGCGGGGCTGTCAAGGATCCATTCCGGCATGGAATCCGGTGACGATGAGGTGCTGCGGCTGCAGAATAAAGGGGTGGATGCCCAAGGCATTGTCCGGGCAGGACAGATGATAAAAGATGCGGGTATCGAGTTAAGTGAATATATTATTGTGGGTGCCGGGGGAAAAACGCTCTCTGAGCAGCATGCCCAAAACAGCGCCCGGGTGCTAAATCGCATTAACCCGGATTTTATCCGGCTGCGCACTCTAATGCCGGCGCAGGGAACACCTTTATATGACATGTTTAAAAAAGGGGACTTCAAACTGCTCTCCCCCCATGAAGCTCTGGCGGAAACACGCCTGTTCATTGAACATCTGGAGGGTATTTCCAGCACGTTGTACAGTGACCACATCTCCAACTACTGGAATGTGAGCGGTAAATTCCCCGGAGACAAAGAAGCCATGTTAAAACAAATTGACCATGCCCTCTCTCTGGATGAAAAGCAGTTTCGCGACCCGCTGCAGGTCCGCCTGTAGCTTCTGCAGCCATGCAAAACGGCCCCATGCGGGGCCGTTTCTTTTTTAGAACATATCTTCTGTTTTATATTTTTTGAATAAATCAATCATTACCGTAAAATTAAAGGTTTGGCCGTCAATTTCCAGCGGCGTCAGCGACAGGATTACCGGCTTTTTCGTGCCGTCTTTACAGGTAATTTGCAGCTCGTAGTGCTCCAGCTTACCGGCAATGGCCAGACGGGCTTTTTGGATGGCCAGCTTCCGGTCTTCTTCAACGGGGAAAATCAGGTAATACCAGCCGTGTCTGTCCACCTCTTCCCTGGTATATCCGGAAATCTCCTCCATGGCATTGTTATAAATAATCACCCGTCCCTCCGGAGTAGTTAGGGAGAAACCGTCCTGGGCTTTTTGGATGATTTCATCCAACAGCATCTCACTGCGCCGGTGGGCCTGCTCTGCCCGGAAACGGGTCAGAGCGGTACCGATACTCTTGCCGGCCAGGTTAAGAAATTCAATGTTGTCCTCACTGAATTTATGGGGTTTACGGTCATTTAACTGCAAAAGCCCCACTATTTCATCCTGTGCACGCAGGGGAATCAGGGCAATGGAACGATATCCTTCTGCACCGCAATAATTGCGAACATTAAAGTCAATATTTTTTTTACCCAGCTCAGAACAAAGTTGGTTGATGTCTCCGGTATAAAATGCACCGGAGGCAGAAAGCGATACCAGAGTTTCCTCCAAATCCTCCCGGATCACACGGCCGCACATACAGTCAAGTACAGGCACTCCGTCATCATTACGGGCCATTTCCCCGTTTTGATAGACCACAGGCTCGCCTCTCGGGTCAGAAATTTATCGGAAAATCCCACTGCCTCTGCATAGGGAAAGTCCTGGCCTTTGCGCAGCCGTATACCGGCGGCATCACAGCCTGTATAGTCCTGAATCTGCTGCAAAATTGCCTTTAGCGTGTCTTTTTCAGTGTGAGAACTGGCCAGGGTATGCAGGATATTCATCAACAGGTTACGTCTTCTCTCCTGTTGAGTTACCTCTGTAATATTCAAACCTGTACCCACCACGTACTGAACTTTTCCGTCAGGGGTCTTAATATTAGTAATGGCCCAGTGAATAAGATGTTTGGACCCGTCTTTGGCAAGCCAGTGATTCTCTATACTATAGGGGAGATTGTCCCTGGCAACTTCCTGAATCGCTTCGCTGACCCAACCCAACTCTTCCTGCGGCACCAGACCGGCAAGGGTCTTTCCCACCATCTCCTGGCGAGTGTAACCGGACAGGCGCTCTGCCGCAGCATTGAATTCCACTATCTTTTCCTCTTTGTCCATGATAACAATTAGGGCCTCGGAGACGCTAAACATCTCAGGGGGCAAGGTTTGTGTGTTTACTTGCTGTTGCTGTGGTTGAGACTTACGGTTGCGGGAGAGAAATTTAAGATAGTGCAATAATACTCCGTTTTCAGTCATAAGGCTCTCCTTCAAAAACATACTTTTCGCAAGGTATCCGGATACATCTTCGCGGGTAAGTGCTTTTATCCTGCCCTGATTGTTAAATTTAATAGTATGTAAGGCTTGATTAATAACTCTGTAATATTTAACTAATAACAATTACTGCTTTGGGAAAATTTAGTTCCCGCCCTGTCAGGGCGGGAAACTGTTTTAATTAATAACTATTGTTTCCTTTGCCATTTCCACACTTTCAATCTCCAGGTCCTCTTCGCTTAAATGATTGTTTAACGCTTCCTGGGTCGTAGTTCTGTACAAAAGCCGCACTGTGGCTGTATACGAAGAGCCCACAGCGTCAATTATATATGTTTCACTGTCGCTACCCCCGGCAGGAATGCGGCGGTCATAACCAATACCTTCCGCCAGCCAGCTTTTACTGGTTTGATTGCCGTCGCCGTCAATAAACAGTTTACGGTAAAAGACCGCATCAGGGTCAACATGATTATCGTCATCTGTGTGCCCGGATACATAGACCACTTCGCCCTGTTCGTTTTCCACCGTTAGCTCAAGCCACATTTTCCGGATATACGTAACTCCTGTGGGAATAGCATGCCCGGCACCCACATTTTCCGCCGTTACCGTCAGCTCCAGACCATTTGCTGTTACCTGACCGTCCAGGCTTAATTCTGCAGCGGACCGCAGGTTTTCTTCTGCCATTTGCGCATGCTCCTCATAGCCGCGCCGGTTTAGTGTCCAGGAGCTTCCGCCCACGAAGAAGTGGGTAGCAACATGATCTCTTTCCTGAGCATCACCGATGGTGGCAGACTTGCCGGGATTTTTCCCCACTCCCGGCGTAGGTGTCATATGGCAATTCTGACAGGTAATTCCTTCTTCGGCATAGGGGCCGTCCAGCCAGTCATCATAGGTATCAATCACCATTGTACCGCTGGTTGGGTGGCGGACATTATGGCAGGCCCCACAAAAAGCGGGGTCCGTGTGCAACTCAGAGAATACAGTGTCGTGCGCCGGTGAGACAGTATCGCCCCGCGGGCCCCTTTTTAGCCGACCCGGCTCTGATATGCTCTGCACGTTTACCGGCTCTTTTACCTCTGATACGGTATGGCAAAAATCACAGGAAACACCTTGGCGGGAAGTATCATCAAACTCACTGCCGTCCACCGGGGGGAGCTGCCCCACCCTCACCGCCACCGGCGCATGACATTCCCCGCAGAAGACATCTGTGGCCCCGTCTGTTTCCTGCGCAGCCAACAGATAATCCGGTTGGTAAAGTTCATTGGTCCAGGCTGCTGCATGCATGGAGCCGCTCCAGGCCTGATGAATTTCACCATGGCATCCGCCACAAACGGAGGGATCCTCAAAATCACCGGGGTTAAACAACACTTCTTCCTCTGATACTGGAGAGTCATTTGCCGCCTGCTCCCGGTCAGACTCTTGTGGCGACTGTTGTCCACCACAGCCCTGCAGAATAAGAAAGGTCACAATAATTGCAAGTAAGGCCAAGGTTTTTTTCATCGTCATCTCACCCTCTTTCTTTTGCTTGTGAAAAATTTATGGTTAATTATGTTCAGCACTGTTCTCCTCTTACCCTGCCTCTGGAGATTTAATTCAGACATTTGTAATATATGGAACGAGAGCGGCAAAAACATGTGAAATATAACGAAAGATTTTAAAAGACTAAGCTAATCAAATTTATCTGACCTTTCCTGACCATTGTATTTCGTTTCGGCCTAAAACGCTATTTGCCAAGTTTTTTGCTTTTATTGTAAACTAAAATTAGCACTCGTGAGGGGAGAGTGCTAAAACATAAAATTTATATAGAAGGGATGTGTTAGCATGATTTCTCTGATTCCCCGTGAACCATTTAACATCACCACACTGCGGCAGCAGATGGACGACCTCTTTGACCACTTCTTCCCGTTTAGCACATCGATGGAAGCGGTGGCACCCAATCATGGCATATCGGTGGATGTGATTGACAAGGGCAAGGCGTATCGGCTTAAGGCAAACATCCCCGGAGTAAGTGCCAAAGATCTGGATGTGCGGGTATTGGAAGACAGTGTAGTCATCAATGGCACATACCAGGAGGAAAAGGAAGAAAAACAGGAACAGTATGTTGTTAAAGAACGGCGCAGCGGCTCTTTTACCCGCACTGTGCCTTTCAGGGAACCTCTTCAGGCAGAAATGGCCGAAGCAAAGTTTAAAGACGGGGTTCTGGAATTGATGCTTCCCAAGCAGGATGTGGAGAAGCGTCAGGGACGGCAGTTGAAGATACAGGATTAATGGATTTGGCGACCGGTAAGGGCGCCATTTCTTGTATGCGGAAATTATAATGCTTTGCAGTTCGCATAGTTGCAGAGATATTTTTAAGATTTGTTTAATCGATTGCCTGGCTGGGTTGGGTATAATTGGGAAAGAGAAATAACTAAATTTTGGAGGGAATGTCAGATGGCTAAAGCTGTAGGTATTGATCTGGGTACTACAAACTCAGTTGTAGCAGTGTTGGAAGGGGGCGAGCCTCAGGTTATCCCCAATGCGGAAGGCGCACGCACCACGCCGTCGGTTGTGGGCTTTAAAGGTGACGAGCGCTTGGTGGGCCAGATTGCCAAGCGCCAGGGAGCCCTGAACCCGGAGCGCACATTATATTCAGTTAAGCGCTTCATTGGTCGTAAGTATTCTGAAGTTAGTGAGGAAATTAATCTGGTTCCCTATAAAGTGGTGGCGGGACCCGATGATGCGGTACGCTTTGATGTGGAAGGCAAGCTGTACGCTCCGGAGGAAATTGCGGCCAAAGTTCTTACCAAACTGACAAACGATGCGTCCAGTTATCTGGGCGATCAGGTTAAAGATGTGGTAATTACGGTGCCGGCCTATTTTAACGATGCGCAGCGGCAGGCCACAAAGGATGCGGCAACCATCGCCGGACTTAATCCGCTACGGATTATTAACGAGCCCACCGCCGCCGCACTGGCCTATGGTTTGGATAAAAACGAAAACGAAACCATTCTTGTCTTTGATTTAGGCGGCGGCACCTTTGACGTGTCCATCCTGGATGTGGGCGACGGAGTGTTTGAGGTTCGCTCCACCAACGGTGATACCCACCTGGGTGGCGACAACTTTGATAAGGAAATTGTGGACTGGTTGGCCAATCAATTCAAAAAGGATTACGGCATTGACCTGCGCCAGGATAAACAGGCCCTGCAACGCCTTACCGAAGCAGCGGAAAAGGCCAAGGTTGAGCTGTCCTCGGTTACCGAAACCCAGGTAAACCTCCCCTTTATCACCGCCGATGCGTCGGGGCCCAAGCATTTGGAGATGAAACTGACCCGCTCCAAGTTTAACGAACTGACACAGCATTTGGTGGAGCGCTGCCGCGGCCCCATCAAAGCAGCACTGACCGATGCCAAAATTACCGAAAATGATGTGGATCAGGTGATTTTGGTGGGAGGTTCCACCCGGATTCCGGCGGTACAGGAACTTGTGAAGGAGATGGCCGGAGGACGCGAGCCAAACAGGGGTGTGAACCCGGATGAAGTGGTGGCGGTGGGAGCTGCCATTCAGGCCGGCGTGCTTACCGGTGAGTTAAAAGACGTGGTTCTTTTGGATGTAACTCCCCTTTCATTGGGTCTGGAGACCATGGGCGGTGTGATGACAAAAATCATTGAACGAAACACCACCATACCCACCCGGCAGACTCAGGTGTTTTCCACCGCGGAAGACAACCAGCCGGCGGTAGACATCCACATCCTGCAGGGTGAGCGTGAAATGGCCAAAGACAACCGCACCCTGGGCCAGTTTAAACTGGACGGCATTCCCCCTGCTCCGCGGGGCGTACCCCAGGTCGAAGTGACTTTTGACATTGATGCCAACGGCATTTTAAATGTTTCCGCTAAGGATAAGGGCACAGGTAAAGAACAGAAGATTACCATCAGCGGCTCCACCAATCTGGAACAGTCTGAAATAGAGCGCATGGTGGATGACGCCAAGAAGCATGCGGAGGAAGATCGCAAGCGCAAGGAAGAGGCGGATGCCAGAAATGAGGCAGACGCTTTGGCCTACGCCGCAGAACGGCAGCTTAAGGAAGCGGGAGAAAACGTACCGGCTGCCGACAAAGAGCGGGTGGAAAGCCTGGTGGCCGATTTGCGCAAAGCTCTGGAAGAACAGGCTGATCTCAGTAAAATTCAAACATTAAGTTCCGAATTGCAACAGGCACTCAGCACCCTGGCAGCGGCGGGGCCGGCGGCAGAAGAAGCGGCAACCGGCCAAAGCCGGGACGATAACGATGATGATGTGGTGGATGCCGAGTTTGAAGAAAAATAAGGAGAAACGGCGGGATGAAAAATGGGTATAAAATTTCAGGATTATTATGAAGTCCTGGGCATCCCCCGGGTTGCCGGCGAAAAGGACATCAAAGCAGCGTATCGCAAGCTGGCCCGCAAATATCATCCCGACCTGCACTCCGGAGATGAAAAAGCGGCGGCGGAAGAAAAGTTTAAGCAAATCAACGAAGCACATGAAGTGCTAAGTGATCCGGAAAAAAGAGCCAAGTACGACCGGTTGGGTCAAAACTGGCAAAGCGGCGATGACTTCCGCCCCCACCCGGACATGGATGATATGCATTTCTATTCTTCGGCGGGCCAGGACAGCGGCTTCAGCGACTTTTTTGAAACAATCTTTGGCGGCTTTCGGCCCGGCTACGATGCTTTTGGCGGGCAAAGAAGCGGCCGGCAACAGCAGCGCCGCGGCTCCGATGTGGAGGCGGAGCTATCCCTGACCCTGGAAGAAGCATATCATGGCGGGGAAAAAACAATTCAGCTAAACGCTCCGCAAGCCTGCCCCCACTGCGGCGGCAGCGGCATTAGTGGTAACAATTTCTGCCCGGGCTGTGCCGGCACGGGACAGACTCAGGCGCCGCGCACACTGACGGTAAAGGTTCCTCCGGGGACCCGGGACGGCAGCAAAATAAGGCTCCGCGGCCAGGGCGACGGTCCCGAAGGTCAGCGGGGGGATTTGTACCTCAAAGTCCGCATCCTGCCCCATCAGCGCTATAAAGTAAAGGGTGAAGATCTGGAAGCAGAGCTGCCTATTTCACCATGGCAGGCAGTGCTGGGAGATAAATTGGCAGCGGAGACATTAGATGGCCGCATTACCGTCACCGTCCCACCGGGAACCAGGACGGGCAAAAAATTGCGCCTGCGGGGCAAGGGCCTGCGTAAAAAGACCGGCGGTCAGGGGGATTTGTACCTGCGGGTAGTCATTGATATCCCCCAGAACCTCAGTGAAGAGGAAACAGAGCTTTACCGCCGGCTGGCAGCAGTCCATAAAGAGCAGGAGGTGTCGGCATGAAGCGGTACTGGATTCAGACCTGCAAAGAGGATGTACTAAGTAAGCAAGGCTGGGTCAGTATTCACACTCTGGAATACCATCCGGAACTGCTGCAGCGGTTGGCCCTGCTGGGTGTGGTGGAAATCCGCCACGAGCGCATCCATACCCGGGAAATAAACAGGCTGAAAAAATTACTCTGCCTGCGGCGCAGCCTGGGCGTTAACACGGCGGGAGCCGTGATTATCCTTGATCTGCTGGAAAAAGTGGAATCCTTACAGGAACAGGTCCGCCAGCTTCAGGAAGAATAATGTGGCAATATAAAAAGGCAGGGACTTGCTCCCTGCCTTTTTTGTTATTATGCTCTTCTTAAAGCCGCACCTAATTGTTCAATGGTATACGGTTTGGGTATACAGCCGCAGAAACCATATTCTTTGTAGTGGGAAATGACCGGATCGTTGGAATATCCGCTGGATACATAAGATTTGACATGGGGATCCAGCTCCTGTAGTTTCTCTATGGTTTCCTTGCCGCCCATCCCCTCTGCCACCATCAGGTCCAAAATTACCCGTTCAAAGGGTTCTCCGTGCTCTTTTGCCTCCTGGTACAGTTTCAGGGCCTCTGTTCCATCTGCTGCGGTAACTGCGTCATAGCCCAAAAGGGACAACATTTCCTCCACCGTCTTACGAATAGCCGGCTCGTCTTCCATAACGAGAATTTTGCCGGTGCCGCTATACTCCTTTTCCTCTTCTGAGTGAGGAAGTTCCATGCTATGCATGGCCGGCAGGTAAATAATAAAGGTGGCCCCTTCTCCCTGCACCGACTCCACCGTCAAATGGCCGCCGTGTTTATTGATAATGGAATAAGCGGTGGACAGCCCTAAGCCGTCACTTTCCGGTTTTGTGGTGTAGAACGGGTCAAAAATGGTGGTCAGCTCTTCCTCGGCTATGCCGGGTCCTTCATCGGTGATGGAAATTTTCACATACAAACCCTCTTCCAGGTCAAGATGGGCAGCGCCCTCGGAGGTGATGTTTTCCGCCACAATATCCACGGCCCCGCCCTGGGGCATGGCCTGGACGGCATTGAGCATAATATCATTCATCGCCTGGCACAGCTGAGCCTCATCGGCCTCCAGCGGCAACAGATCTCCCGGAATTTTCAGGTTATAATTAATATGACCGTCATCCAGTAAATCAAGGCCGGTTTTAAACAGCAGGTTGCGCAAATTCAATGCTTTTTTTACCGGGCTTCCACCCCGGGCAAAAGTGCGCAACCGCTGTGTCAGTTCCCGGGCCTGGATGGCGGCAGCTTCCACTTCCTGCAGGATTTCTGTGGCTTTACTGTCATGGTCAGCATACATCCGGGCAATGGACAGGTTGCCAAGAATCACCGTTAACAGATTGTTATATTCATGGGCGATGCTTCCCGCCAAAGTTCCAAGGGACTGCAGTTTACTGGCTTTAAGCATTTCATACTCACTCTTTTTGCGGTCGGAAATATCCCGCACTATCACCTGGATGGCAGGCTCACCATGGTAGGTCAGCATACTGCAGGCAATATCCACATCCAACACCGTCCCGTCGTAGCAAACCACCTTACCCTGGGCGATGCACTGCTCTTTTTCACCGCTCTTCAATGTAGCCATGTTCTTCAAGAATATTTCTTTGCGATCCGGAGGCACCAATTCTTCAATGGGCTTGCCTATCAGCCAGGCCGGGTCTTTGGCTCGGAAAAGTCTGGCTGAAGCGGTATTGGCATAGATGAAGCGACCGCCCTGGTGGACGAAAATGGCATCAGGAGAGAGCTCCACCAGATTGCGGTAGCGCTCCTCGCTTTCCTTAAGAACCGCCTCTGCTTTCTTGCGCTCCGTAATATCACGGCAAATGGCCAGGCAGAAGGTTTTGTCATTGGCCTGGAAGATATGGGCATTTAGCTCAAAAGGAACCTCTCTGCCGTCTTTGGCCAACATGGTAACATCCCAGATGGTACAACCGGAATGGATGCACTTTTCTATTTCTTTGGTCTGCTGCTTTCTTTCCACAATTGGGAATGTGGTTGGAGAAAGCTTTTTGAACTCCTCTCTGGTATAGCCCAGTTTCTCACAGGCCAGGTTATTTACTTCAATGTAGGTACTAAGAGAACCGTCGGGCAGCACTTCACTGAGAAAAATAGCATCGTTTGCCCGTTCGAAAAGATTAAAAAATAACCTTTCACTGTGTTCCAGTGCTTTACGGTCCTGCTCCTGTTCGGTGATATCCGTACCGCTGCAAACTATAAACTGTACGTTGCCCTCATCGTCGGTGAGAACAGAGTTTGACCAGGAAACAAGGCGCTTTGCCCCATCCTTTGTGAGCCAGAAATTCTGATGGGTTACAGGAAACTTGACTGCTCCCGACAACAGCTTGTCCGCCACCTGCTGTACTCCTTCTCTTTCCCCGGGTAAGAGAAACATACTAAAAACATCCCGGCCTTTAACCTCGGCAAAGGTATAACCGGTAAGCCTCTCACAAGCCTGATTAAAAAGGACAATGCGCCCGTTTATGTCCAGCACAACAAGCAGCGCATCCATAATATCTAATACGGTGCTGATAAATGTACAATTTTGTTGCAAAGAATCATTTACCCAATCTGCCACAAATGACTGGGTATCCCCAACATTCCGTCGCAACCCCTGTTGTTTTGACATGCAAAACCCCCACACTTCAATGCTTATTAAGATTCTCCGCATTATTACCTTTACCTGCATCAAAATCTGTATAAGTATGTCGAACAATTTCTTTAGGACATTTGTCTCATTTTTGACCAAAACGAACTAAATTTTTGGAGGAGATTAATTATGAATTATTGGCTGTTAAAAACAGAACCTGAGGATTACAGTTTTGCGGATTTAAAACAGGCCGGTATGGATGTCTGGGACGGGGTGCGCAACCGCCAGGCACAAAAAAATATCCGTGCCATGAGCCCCGGCGACCAGGCCTTTATTTATCATACCGGCAACGAGAAAGCCATCGTCGGTGTGGCAGAAATTGTCTCCATCCCTTTTTCAGACCCCACAGATGACCAGTTTCACGCGGTAAATGTCCGTGCGCAACATGCACTGCCGCGCCCTGTTACATTAAAAGAAATAAAGGAGGCACCACAGTTTGAAAAGTGGGCTCTGGTTCGCCAGCCCCGCCTGTCTGTGATGCCGGTGTCTGCAAAACATTGGCAGCAGGTTATAGAGTTATCTAAAGAATAATCAGGCAAATTTGATGCGGCTCATACCAAGAGCAAAAAAGATGCCGGCAAAGCCCAGTAGAACAAGAAGCGGTTGCTGCAGAGCAGACCAGTCCAGGCCGGCAAACAACAGCTGTTCATAGCCCCGCATGGCCCAATACTGGGGCGTGATTCTGGCCATGGTTTGCATTAGGGGTGAAACGATGTCAATGGGCCAGAAAAGACCGCCCAGCATACTGGTGGCGGTGACCACCAGCGCAGAAACTGCCTGCTGCTGCTGGAAGGTGCGGACCATTCCGGCAATAAAGAGGCCCAGGGAGATACTGGATAATAAAAAAACCACCGTCACCACAGCCACCCCAAGGAGGTTGGGCCAGCTAACTCCCATCACAAAGCGGCTCATAATCAGAAGGATACTAAACTGCAACACACCCAGTGCAAAATAGCTCAGTAAATACCCGCCTAATATGGTGCTGCGCGGCGCCGGAGCGGCAATCATGCGCTGCCACGTTCCCTGGTTGCGCTCATCCAAAATGGCTCCGGAGGCGGAAATTACCGTAATCATCACAAACATCACCGTCATCCCCATACCGGTGCGGTCCATTTGCCGCTCGCCGTTATCCTGCACTTCACCTAAGGCACTGGTCTGCACCGTTACCGGCGGGGTTTGCCAAGCTGTCAGGGTATCGTGATAAACAGTGTCCCACTGCTCTGTATCGGCAGACAGACGGTTGGCCGTGGCCACCGCCGCTCTGGTGCGGGTCAGCTCCCGCTCAATTTCCTGTCGCGCCGCCATAAAAAGATTGTTCTCCTCATCGCGTAAAAACGTTAGTTTGGGGCCACGCCCCGCCAGCAAATCCTCGGTAAACCCCTGGGGCACCAGCACAGCCAGCAGCACATTATGCCCCATTACCAGCCGTCGCGCCTCATCCTCTGTAACGTTTGCCGCCTGCAGGCGGGGATTGTGGGCAATGTCACGGCTAAAGTCAGCGGCCAGAGAGCCTTCATCCTGAATAACCAAAGCAATGTTATATGTGGGGGTGCCGCCGCCGTCGGCCACCAACAGATTACCGAAAATAAAGGTAAAGGCCAAAGCCATGGCCATAATCATGAGCATCATGGGGATGTTGGCAAACAAAACCCGTCTGGCAATATATAAGCTTTTAATAATCAGCACCCCCTATATCCTTGTAATCCGCACGGTGGCCACACCGAGAGAAACCACGCCGACGCCCAAAAGCGGCAAAAGCAGCAGCCAGTTTAATGCCTGCCCCATCATCACCTGGGTAAAAGCCTGCAGGCCCCAGAAATTTGGCGTTACCCGGGCTACCAGCTGCATGGTGGGTGGAAACGCTGCCAGCGGTACCATGCTACCGCCTAAAGCCGAGCTGATTTGAATGCCGATGGGCCAAATGGCCATAAGTGTCTTTTCATTCTGCACCAAAGCAGAAGACATCAGCGAGAGGCCGCTTACCGCCACCCCGAAGGAGAGCGCTACAACAGCGGCTTCCCAAGGCCTGCTGCCCCAGGAAACACCGTAAAGATAACGGGTCCCCAACATTAGTACCAAAAACTGAGCAAAACAGACCGCAACGATGCCAAAAAATTTCCCCCAAACAAACTGGCTGCGGGACAACGGTGACGCTGCCAACCGGTGAAAAGTATGGTTACGGCGTTCAGCGACAATGGCCTGCAGGCCGTTCATACCGGCAAAAAGCATAAACATAACCGCCATGGCCGCTGTATAATACTGAAAAGAAGTGATGAGAGCATCCCGCTGCGACAATTCTTCTTTAATCTGCGGCATAGTTGCCTGCAGATCCAAGGCCACCGCCTCACCCAGGCTTGCCAACTCCTGTCCGTCGGCATAGCCGCCGGAAACTGCCTGCACCACCGCCAACTGACCGGCGCTCAGGGACTCAGCAAAGTTCTGCAGGAGAGACTCTGCCACCATGGGAGAAATAAAACGCGTTTGATCCGTTAACAAGGTTAACTCCACCGGTTCTCCGGCCATAAATAATTCGCTAAAGCCCGCAGGCACAATAACTGCGGCGGCCAGATTACCTGCGTTGACATGCTTCTCTGCTTCCGCCGCCGTGGTCTCCAACACGCTAAACATATCGCCAAATTCATCAGAGGATAAAAAGGAACGGACCGCCTCCCCCATCACCCCGCCGTCTTCATCCACCAGCGCAAAATCAAAGGTCATAACACCCTGTGCCGGTGCAAACTGCCCGCCAAAAGCGGAGCCCAGGATGGCTATCAGGATAAGCGGCATCACTATCAACAGCAGTAATCCTTTGCCGTCACGGACGGCCTGCAGCAGGTCTTTTAAGCAGATCCAAACTGTCTTCATTGTGCTCCCCCTAATCCCGCAGGGCCCGACCCGTTAAATGTAAAAAAACTGCTTCCAGGTTCGGCTCCTGGATGTCTACCTTTTGCATCTCCACTCCCGCGGCGGCCAGGGTAGCGGCTACCGCAGCCAGAGCATTGGCGGATTCAGTGGTGGTCACCACCAGGCGGTCCTCCTGCAGGGTAGCCTGCTTTACCTGGGGCAGCGACTGCACCGCCTCAAGAAACCCGTCTCTGCTGCCCCGCAGAACAAAACTAACCTGTCCAGCTTCACCCACAAGACTGCGCAGTTCATGTAATGTCCCCTGGGCAATCAGGCGGCCGTGGTCGATTACTCCGATACGGTGGCAGAGAAACTCCACTTCTTCCATGTAATGGCTGGTATAAATAACGGTGGTTCCCTGTGCGTTTAGGTTCTTTACCGTCTCCAGAATATAGGTCCGGGATTGCGGATCAATACCCACCGTGGGTTCATCCATAATCAAAACTTTAGGCTCATGCAACAGAGCCGCGGCAATATTTATACGCCGCTTCATTCCACCGGAGAAAGTTTCCACTTTGTCACCGCCCCGCTCGGAAAGCCCCACAATGTCCAGCACCTGCGCCACCCTGTCTTTTAGGCGGCTGCCGCCCAAATCATACATCCGGCCCCAAAACATCAGATTTTCCCTGGCCGACAAATCACCATAGAGAGCAATTTCCTGCGGCACATAACCCAACAGCTTTTTGGCCTGCAGTGGTTTTTGCCAGGCATCAAGTCCCTCCACCATTACCGTTCCGCCGTCAGGGCGTACCAGTCCAAAAATCATGCCAATGGTGGTGGATTTACCGGCACCGTTTGGGCCCAACAATCCGTAGGCTTCTCCCTCATTAAGGGAAAAGCTGATATTATCCACCACGGTTTTACCGTTATATTTCTTTATTAATCCAGTTGCTTCCAGCAGCAAAAAATCATCTCCCCTAAAGCCTTTTTGCCTAAAATTCGCCACTAATTGCAATATCCCTCTTGCCGCAGAAAGTTTTAGTAAATACAATGGTAGCAGGAAAAGATTGGAGGTTATCTTTTATGCGCATCGGTGTTCTAAGCGACACTCATATACCCGCCCGGGCAAAGCATTTGCCCCCCGTTCTGTTTGACCTCTTTGACGGGGTGGATCTGATTCTCCACGCCGGTGACCTGGTGGAGGAATCGGTATTGGATGATCTGACAGCCATTGCTCCGGTGGAGGCGGTGGCAGGCAATATGGACTCCTTTGAAGTGCATGAACGTCTGGGTGAGAAAAAAATACTGCAGCTTGCCGGGTACAATATCGGGCTGATTCACGGCAACATCGGTTCCAACCGCAGCAAAACCCCGCAGCGCTCCCTGGAAGCTTTTGCCGGGGAGGCGGTGGATTGTGTGGTGTTTGGACACAGCCACCAGCCATATAATGAACGGGTAAACGGTGTGCTGCTGTTTAATCCCGGCTCCCCCACCGACCGCCGCCGCGAGCCTCGCCATTCCTGCGGCATCATCACCCTTGGCAAAACTATTGAAGCAGAAATAATCTATCTGTAATGCAGTAAAACCTCTTTACCGGTATACTCAGTAAATGAAAATGATTAATAACATTAAACCTGACCCCCAGGATGGAGGAATTTGATGAAGATAATGATTGTTATTTTTCCTGAAGTGGAAGAGCTGGATTTTGTTGGGCCTTATGAAGTGTTTTCCTTTCTGAGCAAAGTCGGGCAGGATGTTTCTGTCTATACCGTCAGCCAGGACGGAAAAGCTGTGCGTTGTGCCAACGGGCTGAAGGTGGAGCCGGATTACTCCTTTGCTGATGCGCCCCAGGCCCACTGGCTGGTGATTCCCGGAGGCCAGGGGCGCCACAGGGAAATGCATAATCCGGCCATGCTGGATTTTGTCCGCCAGGCTGCCAACCATGCGGAAATTGTGGCCTCTGTCTGTACCGGTGCCTTCATACTGGCCAACGCCGGCCTGCTGCAAAAAGGGCGGGCCACCACCTATCATCTGGCCCTGGAAGAGCTGCAAAAGCTTAAACCGGAGCTTGATGTGACCGGCAACCGCGTGGAACGGCAGGGCAATGTGTATATGGCGGCGGGAGTTTCCGCCGGCATCGATCTGGCGCTGCAGCTCTGTGATAAAATAAAGCCCGGCTTAGGCCGGCAGGTTGCGGAAAAAATTGAGTATGCTCCTGAACAAGTGCAATCGCCGGTCCCACAGGTTTCGTCGGTGATGGGGCAGATGTGCCTGGGCCTGGAACATTTTCTCCAGCAGTCGCCGCACAAGCTGGGAACAATGGACAGCGGTGAGCTTTATAAGCGGCTGCAGGCCAAAGAGCCGCCGCTGGTGCTGGACGTGCGGGAAAAGGAAGAATTGCCGGGCGGCTATATCGAAGGAGCCATGCACATTCCGCTGCGCAGCCTGCCCCAGGAAGCAAAGCGGCTGCCCGGTGACCGGGAAAGGGAAATTGTCACCGTCTGCCGCAGCGGTGCCCGCTCCGCCTATGCCGCCCTGTACTTGCGGGCCCTGGGCTACCGCAATGTCTACAACCTGGAGTACGGCATGCTGGGTTGGCAGCAGGAAGGCCTGCCGGTGGAGCGCCCTTAAGGAAAACAAGGACCCCAAAGAGAAAGAGGTTGCTGACTTTTTTGGTCAGCAACCTCTTTGGCTTTTATGGTAGTTTTATGGTTTAGACGTCGGTGCGGTTGGCATAGCGTTCCCGGGAGGCGCGAATCACTTCCCAGGCTTTGGCTTTGCCTTCCCAGCCGCCCACTTTTACCTTCTTTTCTTCCAGGTCTTTATAAATTTCAAAGAAGTGGGAGATTTCCCGCACCAGGTTGGGGGGCAGGTCCTCATACCCGGTAATCCATCCCCACAGCGGATCTCCCAGGGAGACACAGATGACTTTTTCGTCTCTGCCCTTCTCGTCCCACATTTCCAAAACCGCCACGGGTACTGCGCGGATTTCACATCCGGGGAAAGTGGGGTCGCCGGCTAGCACCAGCGCATCCAACTCATCGCCGTCCTCAGCCAGCGTTTCCGGGATAAAACCGTAATCTGCCGGGTAATGAACGGCGGAAAACAGCATCCGATCCAAAAGAAACCGGCCTGTGGTCTTGTTGAACTCATACTTGTTGCGAGATCCTTTGGGGACCTCCACAAAGACTCTGACATAATCCATTCACATTGCTCCTTGCCTCTTGTTTTTATTAGTGTAAACAACGCAGTGTTACTTGTCAACGCCGACAGTGTATCAATTTGCTACACTGCACAAACGGGAATATTAAGGGCTGCAGTTAGCGTGCTGATATCTTCTCCGCACAAATCCACTCCGCGGTGGTCAAAGGCCTCCCGGGGAACAAGGAGTAAATCACAGTGCTGATGGGCCATGGCCTCCCGGGCGGCGGCAAGAAAATCCTGTGCGGTAAGCAGGCCGGCAGCCCGGATGGAGCCGCCAAAAAAGCGGTTCTTGACCTCCCACACCGAATTTGCAGGCAGTGACAGCAACGCCGCCACTTCTTTTAGCAATGGTCCGGCAAACTCAGAGGCCAGCAAAAGCGGAGCTTTTGCACGGTGGCGGCGGATTTCGGCGGCCACTTCGTCCATGCGCCCGGTGGCGAAATCGTAATGAATTACAAAACCGGGAGCCTGTCCCCTTTCCTTTGTCATAGAAGCGGTAAAGGTGTCCCCGCTTCTTTCCACCTTCAACCGGGGATTAGCGGCCTGTCGGGCAGCCTGATAGGCTTCCACCCGGGTACGGACCGCTTTGTCGTCCACGGCCCGGATGATGTCGCCGCTTTGCAGTCCGGCCCCGGCTGCCGGCGAGGCGGGCATGATTCCGTATATTTGTGGGAGTAAGTTGTCAGGGCAGGCCGGTTCCGGTATAACGGGCACGCCCAACTGATCAGTTTTCTTTTTGGCCCAGGTAATGATTTCAGGCCAGAGCGACAGTGGAAAGCGCAGGTTCTGCGGTGCCCGGGCGGTGTAGCCGGGCAGAAAAACACGGACAGTGCGGGCATTTTCTGCCGCCAGAAAATCCACCGTTTCCTCCATGTCCGGCCAACCGGTCAAATGGGGCATGGCCAGCAAACTGCCATGGAAAGGGACGCCGGCTAATTTCAGAGAGCG